>NZ_RAWC01000045.1:0-52306 GCF_003611685.1 Corallococcus sp. CA049B
CCCCCGCCCCTGCCGCTGTCGTCGTCAGCGACGCGGACGCGCGCCGCCCCACCACCCAGGTGCCGCCGCCGGTCCCGCCGGACGACCTGATGGTGCCGCAGGAGGAGACGTCGTCCCTGCGCCGCTTCGCGCCCATCGCCGTGGGCGCGGCCGTGCTGTTCGCCGCCGTGGGCGTGGTCATCGCCACGCGCGGAGGTGGAGAGACGCCTCCGCCGGTCGTCGCCGTCGCCACTCCGCCGCCGCCCGCCCCGAAGGTGGAACCCACGCCGCCCGCGCCCGAGGTCGTCGCCGCGCCCGAGCCGGAGCCCACTCCCGCGCCTGTCGTCGAGGAGCCCCCTGCCGCGAAACCGGAGCCGGCCACCGTCAAGGCCGTGGCCGTGAAGACCGTCCGCGACGTCCCGGCGCCCAGGCGCGCGGAGTCCGCGAGCGAGTCCGCCGTGCGGGATCAGATCATGGCCGCCGTGAGTCAGGTCGAGAGCAGCCCCCTGTACGCCGACAACAAGGTCCACAAGGGACTCACCCGCCAGGCCGCGCGCAACTACCTGGACCGGCAGCTGAAGCGGCTGGAGAACGCCGACGACGCGGCGGGCCGCACGGAGATCCTCAGCGAGCTCCGCGGCTGGAAGCAGCAGTACCTCAAGTAGGCGCCACGCCATGACCGCGCCCCCAGGTCCTGCGCTGCTCGCGGTGGACCTGGGCCTGCGCTGCGGGCTCGCGGCAGTCCGGCGCTGACCGCCCGCTACTTCACCGACAGGCACGCCACCGGCTGCGCGATGGCGTTGCGCGCGCGCTCCTCGCTCACCAGCGCGTAGCCCGCTAGGTCCTGCAGCAGCAGGTCGCGGTTCTGGCGGATGAGGCTCCCGTTCTTGCAGGCCTTGATGTCGCCGTAATAGCCATACGGCGGCAGCGCCAACTGGAGCTCCGCCAGCTCCGACAGCTGGAGCTCCCCCAGCTCGCGGTGGAAGAGCTTGCGGGCCGCGTCCTCCACGCCGATGACGCCGCGCTCGAAGCGGATGATGGACAGGTCGTAGGCGACGAGCTGATCCTTCTGGAAGAAGGCATGCAGCCGGTGAGCGGCCACGGACAGCTGCAGGTCCCCTTCGATGCCCATCTCCCGCGCGATGCGCATGGCCAGGCGCCGCTCGCAGGCGCCGTCCCCGGGGGGCGCCTTGCCCAGCGTCACGCCGGCGAACAGGCGCCACGCCCACGCGCGGCCGTCCTCGCGCGGCGTCTGGAAGTAGGTGGGGCACTCCATCTGGCGGATGTAGAGCGCCACCAGGTCCTTGGGCATCCGCGAGAAGTCCGGCCGCGTGAACGTCACCGACGAGCGATCCCGGATGCCCTGGTCCATCCGGCCCGCCAGGACGCTCATCCGGTCGCCCTCGATGCGATGGCGCAGCTGGCTCTCGACGTCGAACTCGCTCTCCAGACGCGGCAGCTTGCTGGCCGTGTAGAGGTAGGTGATCGGAATCACCACGCCAGCCAGGCCGACGAGGAACATGAACAGCCAGAACACGGTCTTCACGGGCAGGACTCTAGCAGGGCAGGCACGCGCCAGGAGGACGGGTTAGAAAGTCCCCATGAGCGACTGGCACAACGCCACCGTCACCGCCCGCACCCCTTCGGCGGATGGCCTCACGGATTGGGTGCTCGACATCGGCGGGACGCCGCTCGTGGGCTCGCACGCCCACCCGGGGCAGTACGTCCAGCTGCGCCTTCCGGGTGGGCAGCCGGGCATGTTCGCCATCGCCTCGCCGCCCGCCCCCAACGGCACGCGGTGGGAGTTCCTCCTCAAGGAGGAAGGCACGCTGCCCTCCGCGCTCCTGCACCTGCCCCTGGGCGCGCACGTGGAGGTGACGCGGCCGGCGGGCCCCGGCTTCCCCATGGAGAAGGCGCGCGGCCGTGACCTGCTGCTGTTCGCCAGCGGCTCCGGCATCTCCGCCATCCGCCCCGTCATCGCCGCCGTGCGCCAGGAGCGCGGCGCGTATGGCCAGGTGACGCTGTACTTCGGCGCGCGCACGGCGAGCGGCTTCGCGTACCAGCGCGAATTGCAGCAGTGGATGTCGGACGGCGTGCGCGTGCTGTGCACCGTGAGCCGCCCCGGCGCCAGCGGCTGGCAGGGCCTCACCGGCTACGTGCAGGCCCACCTGGGCGAGGAGCGGCTGGAGCACGCCATCGCCTTCGTGTGCGGCCCCTCGGACATGGTGCAGGACGTGATGGCGCAGCTGGCCCAGCGCGGCGTTCCGCGCAGCGCCGTGTTCCTCAACTACTGAGCCGCGCGCGACTCGACGGTGGGGGACGCGTAGCGCACGCCCACCACCACCGCTGAAGGGTCGCTCTCCTGGTTGCCGGTGACCTTCGGCGGCGTCCAGGCGGCCACGCCCACCTGATGCCCCTCCGGGGAGAAGCGCACGCGCCGCACGCTCCAGCCGAACTCCAGCTCGCCCTTCGCCTCCGGCGCGCCCTCGGCGAAGAGATACACGCGCCGGTCCCATCCGCCCGACACCAGCGAGCGCCCATCCGGCGAGATGGACGCGGTGGACACCACGCCGTGGTGCAGCTCCCACTTGTGCAGCACCTGCCCGGAGGCCGCGTCCACCAGCGCGCCCGCGTTCCACGGCCCCTGGGGCTCCTGGATGCCCTTGCGCTCGCGCTCGTACACCGTGCGGTTGCGCTCCGCCTTCTGCTGGCTGAAGGCCACGCCCAGCCGCTGTCCCCGCGCGTCCACGGTGACGTCGTTGACGTGCGCCGGGAAGGTGAAGTCCCGCCGCGGCGTGAGCGCCCGCGCCGTCGTCGCGGTCGCCCCTTCCGGAGCGCCACCCTTGAGCGTGAGCACGGCCTCCGCCGTCGTCTCGTCGAAGACCGTGTCCACGCGCTCGGCGAAGGGCGCGCCCAGCACGCCCTGGCTGCCCTGCGGCACGCACGCGTCACACACCGCCACGTCCACGCCCGGCAGCGTCAGCTGCTTGAAGCGCAGCGTGCGCCCGCGCGCCAGCCGCGCCACGGTGTTGCCCAGCGCGCCCGGCACGGTGACGGTGTCCTTCAGGGACGTCGCGTCGATGCCGGACGCCGTGGCCGCCGCCGAGGTGAGCACCACCACCGGCGTGCGCGAGTCCAGCGCCAGCACCACCGGCGGCCCGCTGTCCACGCGGCCCTGCACCGCCGCGAACCCGCCGCGCCGCTCGAAGTGCGTGCGCGCCACGTCCGGCTTCAGCGCCTGCTCCGGCGTGTCCGACGCGCGCACGTGCTTGTCCCAGCCGCCCGAGTACAGCGTCCCGTCCGCCGCGAACGCCAGCGCGCTCACCGGCCCCAGGTGCAGCCGCGCCTCCGCGCCGAACGAAAGCTCCGGCACGGACAGCAGGGACACCAGGCCCTGCGCGCTGCCCACCGCCAGCCACTTGCCGTCCGGATGGAAGGCCACCGACACCAGCGGCTCCTCCGTGGCGAGCGCCCCCACCTGCGCGCCCGTCGCCGCGTCGAAGAGCTGCACCGCGCCGCCGCGGCTCACCGTGGCCACGCGCGCGCCATCCGGCGAGAAGGCCACCCCCTCCACGTCGTACTGCTGCACGTTGACCGATGGATCCGCGCGCAGCACCGGCGCGCTGGCGTCCCCGGACTTCGCCGCGGCGGGCGCCAGGTCCCAGATGGAGACGTGGTACGCATCGTCCCCCAGGCGCGTGTACGCCACGCGCTGGCCGCGCGGCGCGAAGTCCAGCGCGTAGATGAAGAACTTGCGGTCGAGCACGGTGGGCTCCCCGTCGAAGCCCTCCACCGCGCCGGAGAGGAAGCCTCCGGGCGTGGACTCCAACCGGCCCAGCGTGTCCGGCGCCAGGCCCGCGGCCGTGTGCGCGCAGCCCGTGAGCGTCAGCACGCCCGCGAGCACGAAGCCCCCGGCGCGCAAGCTCATGAACCCGACCCGCGGACGGCGGCCTTCTCCTTGTCCACGTTGATCTCGTTCACGCCCTTGTTGTCCACGGACAAGAGGAACAGCTGCTTGTCCGCTTCACGCTTGTCGTTGAACGAGGTGCGGCCGGTGGCGCCGTCGAAGTCCTTCAGCCCCGCCAGGGCCTCGCGCATCGCCGCGCGCGTGTTGGGCCGCTGCTTGTCCAGCACCTGCCGCACCATGCGCGCCGAGTCGTAGCCGATGGCCTCCAGCAGGCCCGGGTCGCGGCCCGTCTCCCTGTACGCGTCGCGGTAGCTCTTCACGAACTTCTGCGTCGCCGGCCGCTGCGAGTCCACGAAGAAGCCGTCCACGTACACCGAGCAGGTGACGAACTTGCCGCCGCGCTCCAGGAGCTCCGGCAGGCCCGAGCGGCCCTTGGGGCTGGACCACTGGTTGGTGCCGAAGAGCGTGACGGTCTTCAGGTCCTTCTTGCCCGTCGTCTTGCGGATGCGCTCCAGGTCGCGCGGGTCACACGCGTTGGTGACGATGTCCTCCACCGCGAGCGCGGGCGTCACCAGGCTCACCCGGCGCCAGTCGTCCGGGATGAAGAGGCCCTCGAAGTCGATGATGGGCTCCACGCCGCTGCGGGCCTTCTCCATGGCCTTGCGGCGGCGGTACGCGTCCGTGATCTTCTCGCCCTGCACGTCGCGCACGGCCTCCGCGTAGTCGCCGCGGTCCTCCAGGTAGTAGCGGCCCACCAGGCGCTTGGCCTCGCTGGTGAACGTCGTCTGGTCGTAGGAGTACGACTCCGCGCCGCGCACCACGCCGCCGCGCGACACCACGTCGTCCCAGAACTCGTTCGCCAGCTCCACGCCGTAGGGGATGTTCGGGTAGAGCACCGCGAAGCGCTTGTAGCCCTTCACGTTCATCGCGTAGTCCGCGATGGCGCGCGCCTGCGCGGAGTTCGTCAGCATGTTGCGGAAGACGTACGGGCCAATGTCCGTGATGCCCTCCTGACGGCTCAGCGTCAGCAGCGGCACCTGGAGTTCTTCCGCGAGCAGCGCCGCGCGCTTGGTGTCGTCCACCAGCAGCGGGCCCAGGGCCGCGATGGCGCCGTCGTCGAAGGCGAGCTGCTCCATCGCCGTGCCCGTCTTGTTGACGTCGCCCTGCGTGTCCTTCACCACCAGCTCGATGTCGCTGCCCTGCAGGCCCAGCTTCACGCCGCGCAGCACCGCCTCGCCGATGGGCTGGTAGCGGCCCGTCATGGGCAAGAGCACCGCCACGGTGCGCGGACGCACCTCCACGCGGCGGGTGGCGCGCGCGAGCAGCTCCTTGGCCTGCGGCGCGAAGGTGCTGTTGGGCGCGTCCCGCAGGAACGTCTGGAGCGTCTCCTCCAGGCGGGTCCAGTCGCGCAGGTGGTAGTAGATGCGCGCCAGCTTGAACTGGAGCACCGGCCACGCGGGGTTGGACGGGGACAGCCCCTCCTGCACGCGGGCGATGTCGAGGAAGCTGGCGCGGCCCTCCACCAGCTGCTCCACCTTCTTCACCGCGGCGGCCTTCTCCTCCTCCGTCCGGGCGTCGCCCGCCTCTTTGACAGCGGAGGACAGTGCCTGCGTGTACAGGCCCGCGCCCTCCGCGGCGCGCGCGGCCTCCCTCAGCAGCTGCTCCCTCTCCGCGCCCTCCGCGCGCTCGGCCAAGCTGGTGAGCGTCTGGTACGCGTCGCGGTAGGCGCCCACCTCCATGGCGGAGACGGCCAGCTTGTGCTTGGCGTCCTCGGCCTGGGCGTAGAGGGGGTTCTCGAAGAGCAGCTCGTTGAAGGTCTTGCGCGCGTTCGCGTAGTCCTTCGCCTCGAAGTAGAGGACGCCCGCGTTGTAGAGCGCGTCCTGGCCGGCGGTGGTGGCGGGGTACGCCTTGCGCACGGACAGGTAGGCCTCCGCGGCCTGCTTCTTGTCCGGGTTTCCTTGCGCCTGGGTGCGGGCCTGCGCGAGCGCGGCGTTCGCGGTGGCGTCCTGCTTCACCTCCACGCGCGGCCGGTTGGGCTGGGTGGAGTCGCCCCCGGAGGTGTCGTCCCGGCTGTCGGTGCGGGAAGGCGTCTTGGGGCAGGCGGTCAACGTCAGGGCCAGCGCGGCGACGAGCGCGCGGCGCGATGCGGAGAGGACTTCCATGGCGAAGTGCATAGCAGCGCGGGTGCGGCTCCGTCGACACTTGAGCGGGGGGAAGATTCCCCTGGAACGTCCGCTTCAGTGCACCGCGCATGCCCGCGTGCGTCACCGAGGGGAGCCCCTGCCCTCCCCCCGCTTCGTGCGGCCCCGGAGCCACGCCTTCACGCGGCCCCGGACGCACGCCCGGCCACCTAGCCGAAGAGCTCCTTCACCTTGTCGAAGAAGGACTTCGACTGGGGATGGGTCTCCTCGCCGGACACCTCCGCGAAGCGCTCCAGCAGCTCGCGCTGCTTGGAGGACAGCTCCGTGGGCGTTTCGATGATGACGCGCACGTGCTGATCCCCCCGCTGCTGGCTGTGCAGGTGCGGGATGCCCTTGCCGCGCAGGCGGAACACCTTGCCGGACTGGGTCCCCGCCGGGATGGTCATCTTCACCTTGCCGTCCAGCGTGGGCACGTCGATCTTCGCGCCCAGCGCCGCCTGCGTGAAGGACACCGGCACCTCGCAGAAGACCTCGTACTCCTCGCGCTGGAACAGCGGGTGCTCGCGCACGATGACCGTCACGTACAGGTCACCCGCGGGCGCGCCCCGGTCTCCCGGCTCACCCATGCCGCCCAGCCGCACGCGCGTGCCGTTGTCCACGCCGCCCGGGATGGCGACCTCGATGACCTCTTCCGACGGCGTCTTCCCGGAGCCCCGGCACTTCGCGCACGGATCCGGGATGGTGGCGCCCGAACCGCCGCAGTCACCGCACGGACGGGACACCGCGAAGAAGCCCTGCGAGTAGCGCAGCTCTCCGCTGCCGCCGCACGCCGCGCACTGCCGGGGCGCCGCGCCGCTCTTGCTGCCAGAGCCGGAGCAGGTTTCGCACTTCTTCGGACGGGGGATGGTCACCTTCGGGCGGCAGCCGAACGCCGCCTCCTCGAAGCTGATCTCCAGGTTGTAGCGCAGGTCCGCGCCCCGGCTCTGCCGCTGCCGGCCACGCCCGCCGCCACCCCCGAAGATGTCGCCGAAGATCTCCCCGAAGATGTCGTTGATGTTGACGCCCTGGAAGCCGCCGCCCGCGTCCCCGAAGGGGTTGCCCGCGTGTCCGAAGCGGTCGTACTTCGTGCGCCGGTCCGGATCGCTCAGGACCTCATAGGCCTCCGAGGCCTCCTTGAACTTCTCCTCGGCCTCGTGGTTCCCGGGGTTGCGGTCCGGGTGGTACTGCAACGCGACCTTCCGGAACGCGCTCTTCAGGTCCTGCGCCGTAACGTTCTTCTGGACGCCCAGGACCTCGTAGTAGTCGCGCTTCTGCCCTGCGGCCCCTGCCATTGAATCGAACCCCTGGAAATTACTGGCGTTTTCAAGCTGCGTAGAGAATCGGAGTCACTATAACGCAGCGAAACACGCCAGCAATCCAGGCCGGGGTCCAACCCTGTGTGAAGCAGGGGCTTCGCGCTACACGGTCCAGACGCGGTTGACCGTCAGCTCCATGCGAGCGAGCCGGCGCTTGAGGGCCGGGTCCACGGGGCCGTTCATGGACCACTTGGGGACCACGAAGTGCAGCTCCGCGTTGTAGAGCTTCGCGGCGCTCGCCAGCAGGCTCCAGCGGTTCTCCGCGGTCGGATCATCCACCATGCCCGGGGTGACGATCTCCAGGATGATGGGCGTGCGGGCGGAGTCGGACTGGCGACAGGTGAAGTCCGGCCGGTGGTCCTCGATGGTGCCGGAGAGCACGGGCGGCGGCATGAAGCCAGGGAGCCGGGCCTTGATGTCCGAGTAACCGATGGTGCGGAAGTACTCGGCCATCAGCCAGAGCAGACGGCGGCGCTCTTCGTCATCCACGACCGACTCGCAGCCGGGATTGAACAGGACTTCTTTCTCGGAGTTGGTTTCCATGGCGCATCTCAAGCTGTCCGCGTGTGTGGGATGCGGCAACGCAGGCGGGCGCGAGCGCTCCCTGACCGGCCGTGGGGCGGGCGGGCATGCACGCGCGCTTCCCACGTCCCTTTGGCTTGGACGGCACCGTCGCCTCGGTGACAGAGTGCGCCCCCTCCGTGGCCCCCCGTCCCTCCGCGCACGTCTATCGCCGGCTCCTGGGCTACCTGAGCCCGTACCGCCGGTTGCTGCTCGCGGGCACGCTGGCCTCGCTCACCGCCGCGGCCGCCACCGCCGCGTATGCCTGGATCGTCGGCCCCCTGCTGCGCGCCGTCCTCACCGGTGCCCCCGTCACCGTCGCGGGGATGACCCTGGCCCCGGAGGCCCTGCTGTCCCGGCTGCCCCTGCTGGTCGTCGCGGTCGCACTCGTGAAGGCCACGGCCCAGTTCCTCCAGGGCGGCCTGATGCAGCGGTTGGGCCAGCGTGTGATGGCCGACCTGAGGGGCTTTCTCTACGGCCGGCTGCTCGCCCAGCCGCCGGCGTTCTTCGAGCAGCGCCACTCGGGAGAACTTGTCTCCCGGTTCACCTCGGACGTGCCCCTGGTGGAGTTCTCTGTCAACCAGGCGCTGTCATCGTACGTAAGGGATGGGCTGCAGGTTTGCGCACTGCTGGCGACCTGCTTCCTCATCGACGCGAAACTCTTTCTCTTCACCTTCGTCGTCGTGCCCGTGACGGTGGTGCCGGTGAGCCGCTTCGCGCGGTCGCTCAAGAAGGTGGCCACCCGCTCGCAGGCCAACCTGGGCGCGCTCAGCGCCATCACCGCCGAGCAGTTGCAGAACCTCCCCGTGGTGCAGGCCTACGGCACGGTCCCCCGCGCGCTGGAGTCCTTCGACGCGGAGGCCGAGGCGTACCTCACGGAGATGCGCCGCTCGCTCTTCATCCGCGGCGCCTTCAGCCCCACGGTGGAGCTGTTGGGCATCGTCGGCGTGGCGGTGGCGGTGGCGTGGGGCGCCCGCGCGGTGTCCATGGATCCGACGCTGGCCGGGCGGCTGTTGTCCTTCATGGCGGCGGCGCTCCTGCTCTACCAGCCGGTGAAGTCGCTGAGCGGCACGCTGTCCCAGGTGCTCACGGGGCTGGCGGCGGCGGAGCGCCTGTTCGCGCTCGCGGACTCGCCGGTGCCGCCGGACGTGGGCGCGGAGGCCCCTCCCCTGTCGCGCGCCCTGGAGCTGTCCGGCGTGCGCGCCACCTACTCGGACGGACGCGAGGCCCTGAAGGGCGTGGACCTGACCATTCCCGCGGGCGCGCGCGTGGCGCTGGTGGGCCCGTCCGGCGCGGGCAAGACGACGTTGTTCTCCGTGCTGCTGGGCTTCCTGCCGCCGAGCGGTGGCGAGGTGAAGTGGGACGGCGTGCCGCTGTCCTCGCTCAAGGCGTCCAGCGTGCGCGCGCAGCTGGCGTGGGTGCCGCAGGAGCCGGTGCTCTTCTCCGGCACCGTGCGCCACAACCTGCGCCTGGGCCAGCCGGACGCGACGGACGACGCGCTGTGGGAAGCGCTGCGGCTGGCGCACGCGGAGGACTTCGTGCGGGCGCTGCCCGGCGGCCTGGATGAACCCGTGGGCGAGCGGGGCAGCCGCCTGTCCGGGGGACAACGCCAGCGGCTGGCCCTGGCGCGCGCCTTCCTGCGCCGCCCGTCCCTGCTGCTGTTGGATGAGCCCACGAGCGCCCTGGACGCCACCAGCGAGGCCGCGGTGGGCGCGGGGCTCCAGGCGCTGATGAAGGGCCGCACGGTGCTGGTCATCGCGCACCGGCTCAGCACCGTGCGCGACGCGGACCTCATCGCCGTGGTGGAGGGCGGCCAGGTGGTGGAGGCGGGCACGCACGAGCAGTTGCTCGCGCTGCGGGGCCGCTACGCACGCCTGTTGGGTGAAGGCGCCGTCGCCGCCTGAACGCCGCCCCGCGGGGCCATGGCCTTCGCTCGCGAAGGGGTGTTCATGGGGCCCCGTGCCCATCCACTCCACGCCATTGCCGGCCTTGCGCGACCGGGCACGCCCTGCGAGCCTTCCGCCCTGGCCCATGCCTCAGACGCCGCCCCGCGAACGAGAGCCGCTGTCGCTCAACGCGCTCCTGCTGGTGCCCGCCCTGCTGCTGGCCGCGGGCGCGTGCGTCGCGGTGGCCGCCCGGCACTTCGCGCTGGCCGCCGCGTTCACCGGCACGCTGGTGTTCGTCCCGCTCGTCTTCCGGCTGTGGACGCGGCCCTGGTACCGGGGGCTCGTGCTGCGCGGCCTGGGCCTGTTCATCGCCGGCATGCACCTGCCCATGCTCGCGGGCGGCGTGCTCGCCTACGGGCGCATCGGCTGCGAGGGCGCGGACTGCGGACAGACGCTGCTCTGGAGCATCGTGCTGGCGCCCGTGGCCGGCGCCGTCTGCTCTGTCGTGTACTGGCTCGTGGGCCGTCCCCCCGTCTGAATTACAAGGAATCACGGACCCCCTATCCTCACTGGAAATGCTTGTTCCAGTCAGACCTCACGTCGCGCCCGGGCCGTTCATCGTGGCGTTGGCCGTCCCCACCATGGTGTGCGTGCTGGGGGGCACGCTGCCGGTGCTCCTGGGCAGTCCCGCCGGACTGGTGAGCGTGGTGAGCTCCGCGGGGCCCTTCGCGGCGTTGCTGGTGCTGACGCTGGTGGTGGAGGTGCCCCTGCTCATGCTGGCGACGGGCTCCACGCTGCTGGGCCGCACGGTGCCGCTGGCGGTGATGGTAGGCATGGCGACGGTGCCGTGGACGCTGGGGCTGCTGGGCACGGAGGTGGCGCTGGAGCGGATGCAGGCGGCGCTGCCCATGGTGTCCGCCACGGACGCGGGCATCGTGTTGACGGCGGGGCTGGGCAAGGCGATGGCCCCGCGGCTGCTGGGGGCCTGGACGAGCGCGGTGCTGCTGGGCGCGCTGTCGGTGGCGCTGGGCATGGCGCGCTACAACACCGCGCGGGCGGTGCGGGACCACACGCGCCGCAGCCTGCTCCTGGGCAGCCTGGTGTCCGCGGCGCTGGCGGGCATGGCGGTGGTGGGCACGCTGGAGGCGCACCAGCTCTTCACGCTGCTGTCCAAGCTGTCGCGGGCCCCCGGCGAGCTCCGTCCGGACCTGATGGCGGAGGGCATGGCGCAGGCGGCGCGGCTGCGCACGGTGCGCTGGAGCTGCTTCTCCTGCCTGCTGGCGCTGGGCTTCGCCTGGCTGATGACGTACCGCGCGGCGGAGGCCCGGCGGACGCGCGCGCTGGAGTGGGTGGGCGGCCTGGTGCTCACCGCCGCGGTGGCCGTGCTGCTGGTGCTGGACGCGCACCCGCTGCACACCACGCTGGGCCCGGAGCGCGTCACCACCGGCCGCAGGACGTCCGGCCCCGTTCCCACCGACGCGGATGTGACACACCTGATGGGCGAGCGCTCGCCCGTGCGGCTCAGCTTCCCCGAGACAGCACGAACAGCATGATGAGCCCCACCACGACGGCGAAGCCGAAGACGGCCACCATCACCAGCCCCTCCGACTTGCGCACCACCGGGGGCAGGACCTCGTTGGGCAGCGGCTGACCGTGCCGCAGCAGCACGGGCTCCGGCTCCGGGGCCACGTGCGGCTCGGGCGCTGAGGCGGCGGCCGCGGCTTCGGGCGGAGGCGGCGCCACCGGCGTGAAGGTCACGGTCCGGGTGGCGACGGTGTCCCGCGTACCGGGGTTGCGGCCCGGCGGCTCCGACAGGGGATCTGGCGACGTGACGCTGGACATCTCCAGCCCCTCGCGCGCCAGCGCCAGCACGCGCTGCATGTGCAGGATGTAACGGTCCTGGCCTTCGTAGGTGGCGAGCGCCTGCGCGGCGCGCACCAGCCGCTGCGGCACCAGCTCCGGGTCCGCGCGAACCTCCGTGGACACGGGCCGCGCCTCGCCCGCCTCCACCCGGCCGGTGCGCACGCCCTGGCCGCTGGCCCAGATGCAGTGTTCATCCAGGAGCGTGAGTTCCTGGCGGCGCACCCGGCCGTCCCCGTCCACCAGCGACATCAACTCCGCGCCCTGGGGAGACAGGTGCCAGACGGTGCGCAGGCCGTTCTCCCCCAGCGGGCCTTCCACCGCGCGAGCGCGGTAGAGCTCCTGCATCGCGGACTTCAAGGGGTCGGACGAAGTTTCCACGGCCATGACTGCCGCACAGTAGGGGCGCCGCGCCCGAAACGGAAGCGACGGCCGCCTCCGCGTGATTGCCCCGTGCGCGGATGCCCGCCTTGTGCCTACCGTCCATTCCACGATGAGCCGCTCCAAGAACCGAGCCCCCGACTTCGTCCGCCAGTTCGAGGGTGCACAGACGCTCGACGGACTGCTGGAGCTGTCTGGCAGTCCCTGCGACACCGCCGACGTGCTCGAGCGCATGCGCGAGGCGCGCGCGGAAGGCGCCGATGCCAGCCAGGTGATTCCCACCCTCTTCGACGGGGAGCCCCGCTTCCAGGACCCGGAGCTGGCGCGCCGCCTGTACCAGAACCTGCTGGGCCTCTGGGACCTGGTGCTGGAGGGGAAGGCGGTGCGGCTGGAGGACGGCCCCCGCCCACCGCGTCCGAAGAAGGAGCGGCTGCAGCCGCCAGCGCCCTTCCATCCAGACGAGCCCACCGGCGAATTCGTGGAGGCCGCCTGGCGTTACCTGGAGGACGACGACAAGGCGCGCACGCGGCTGATGCATGCCTTCGAGAACCGGCAGGACGGCCTGCTGGGTGCGCTTGACGCCGCTGGCCTCACGGACGAAGGTTATGGAGTCGCCCGCCACCTGCTCTTCGAGCTGCACGCCATGCTGGAGCTGGGCTGGGCGCCGGGGCTCTCGGCCGTGGATGCCAGGGCCCTGGACAGGGAACCGGATGCGCCGCCCGCGCCGGATGCCCTCCAGGAATACGTGACGGAAGCGCTGTTCGAGGCGGAGCAGGACGAGGAGCACCCCCTCGCCCCCGAGGAGCTGGCGCAGGTGCGCACCCTCGTCCGGCGGGGACTGGCCGCGCTGTGGCGCGCCCGCAAGGGGAGATGAAGATGGCCCGAGACGACAACGACGGTGGTGGCTTCACCGGCAAGCGCAACAAGTCCTACCGCGAGCTGGACGCGCAGCGCGGCAAGAGCAAGTACCACTCGCGCCAGGACGACCCGGCGCAGCAGAAGCTGGAGCGCAGCGCCAGCTACCAGAAATACAAGACGGCCGCGGACGCCCTCTTCACCGGCGGCGAGCTGCCGGAGGGGCTCGCGAAGACGTTCGACCCCGAAGGCAAGCGCAAGGCCCAGAAGGACGCCCTGCGCAAGGTGCAGGAGTCGGAGACGCGCGCGGACTGGGTGAAGGGCGTGGTGGACTACCTGGAGAAGTATCCGGACCTGCCCGAGGACGCGTACTTCCTCGACAGCCTCCTGGACCACCCGCGCGAGCGCATCGTGGACAAGGCGCTGGCGAAGCTGGAGTCGCTCCAGGAGGCGGGCACGCTCCAGAAGAAGCTGCCCAAGAGCCTGGACCAGCGGCTGAAGTCCATCGAGCTCACCGGCCTGGACCCCGACATGCAGGGCCGCGCCAAGGCGCTGCGAGAGAAGCTGCGCGCCTGATCAGCGCGCGCGCTGTTGCCCGCGCGTGTCAGCGCGCACGCTGCTGATGGATGAGCACCACGCCGCGCTGGCCATCCTTGTCGGGTTGGTGCGTGAGCCGCAGCTCCGCGCCGGGCCGCGAGTACAGGCCGGGCTCGTCGCCGCGCTTCCACCCGGCCTTCGCCAGGGCGTCTTCGTAGAAGGCGTCCACCTGCGGCCCCGTGAGCGGGACCTGGAAGGTGAGCGTGCGCGAGCCCTCCGCGTTGACGCGCAGCACGCCGTTCGCCCGCGGCGGCAGCGGCGCGAAGTCCCCGGCCGCGTCCTGCGGGCGCGCCAGCGCGTGGTTGGCTTCCCCCAGGTACAGCGTGGTGGTGCCATCCGCCTGCGGCATCATCACCACGGTGTAGGTGATGCGCCGCTTCGGATCCAACGCGGTGAGCATGGCCGCGTTGTTCGCGTACTGCGCCTGCTCCTTGCCGGGCGGCACGTAGAGGCCGCCGTCACGGAACGCGTCCGCGAAGCGCTGCACCAGGTCCCGGATGTTCTCCTTCACGTGCACCGCGCGCAGCGCCACCGGGATGCCGCCCGCCTCCACGATGTCGCTGGACTCCACGTGCGCGATGACCTGGAGCCGGGGCCACGCGAAGCGCGGCGCGGCCTGCTGCACGCCCGCGTCCGGCACGCCCGCGTCGGGGGCCGCCTGTGCGGACAGGCCCGATAGCAGCGAGAGCACCGCGCCCGCCACGCGCCCTGCCCGCGTCAATGCGGCACGCCTCCCAGCCATTTGTTGCGCCGGCCGTCGTTCCGGTAGGTGGGGGAGAGGTTGTCCGCCACGAAGGGGGTCGTCTCCCAGACGGTCTGGTTGCCCGCGTGCGAGCCGCCGATGCTCTGCTCGTAGTTGCTCTCCGCGCCGCGGAAGCTCATGAAGAACTGGTCTTCATTCACGCCGCCCGTCGCGCCCACGCCCGCCATCAGCGCGCTGCCCGCGCCGCCGCCGCCGCCGTTCTCCTGGTACACGCTCTGGGCCCACCCGTAGTAGTCCACGTTCGCGCAGGTGCCCCCGCTGTCAATCATGAGCGGGCACTCCCGGCCCTCCGCCACGGAGGACAGGCCCCAGTCGTCCAGCAGCATGAAGAAGCGCCCGTTGCAGCGTCCGCCAGACGCGCGCCCGGCGGCGCACACGCGGAACGGGTCGGTGGCCCGCCGGTGCGACACCTTGAAGAACTCCGGCTCCATGAAGTTGCCCAGCCGCTCCGCGCGCAGGGTGGTGAACGCCGTGCAGGACATGCCCTCGGACTGGATGTCCATGGCCTGCGCCAGCGCCCCCGTTTCAGCGGTCGACGCGTCCTGCGGACGGGTGCCCAGGATGTTGACGGGGCTGCCCGCGGGCCGCGTCGGCTCGCAGTCCACCTGGATGCGCGTGGCGCGGGCGAGCGCCTGCTGGAAGGTCATCGCGCCGCTGTTCTGACCGGAGCGTCCGTCGAAGTCCTGGTAGCGCCCGGCGGCCTCCGACGCCCCCAGGGCCTCCGCGTTGGAGCGCTGGAAGACGCCGCTCTGCGGGTTGTGCATCACGTGCCCGGTGGCCTCCCACAGCGCGAAGTTGGCGGCCTCCTGCACCTTGAGCGACAGCGCGCCCACCTCCGCGAAGTAGATGCCGAAGAGGAGGATGGTGACGAACACCATGGAGCCCAGGGCCGTCTCGACGAGCGCCTGCCCCCGGCGCGACGTGAAAGCGCGCGCGCGCATCAGTACTTCCCTCCCGTGCTGCTGCCGCCCCGGTAGCCGGCGTTGTCCAGCCGGCGCAGCGCGTCCGCGTGCTCGGAGAAGCCCGCCTGCTCCAGGCTGCGCGCGGGCTTGTCGTCGCGGGCGCCCTCGGTGCTCACCAGCGTGGCGCGCCAGAAGGGGTTGAGGAAGTTGGGCGGTTCCTCCCAGCCGCCGCCCACCGCCGCCGGCCGGGGCCGGTGGTAGTAGGCGAGCCCCGCGGCCAATGCCACCTGGTTGCGCTGCACGTCCTCGCGGCCGGTGGGCTGGATGCGGCCCAGCGGCGCGGCGTTGTCGAACTCCGTCTCCTGGTTGGCGAACTTGAAGGTGAACACCAGGTTCCACGGGTCCGGCCGGGCGCGGCGCGAGTCGCTGGCGTAGTCGCGCCGGAGCATGGCGTACAGCTTGGGCTGGCCGTAGTCGTTCTCGTCGGCGTTGCCGTGCAGGAGCCCCGCGTTGAAGCCCACGGAATAGGGCCAGATGCCGGGGCACACCACGCAGGCGCCCAGCGTGTGGCGTTCATCCACGGTGGTGTTGTTCTCCGCGCCCTGGCCGGGCGGCGCCTTCGCGCCGTAGACGTGCTGGTCCTCGTGGGACTGGCGCTCGTCGGACATCACCCACGCGTCCGTCGCCGCGGCGGTGTAGGGGGTGCCGTCCGGGCAGGTGCCCGTCACCGCGCGGCCGTGGTCGTGCGCCCACGAGTTGCGGCCGGAGATGGTCTGGTAGGTGGAGGAGTCCATCGCCCCCGCGCTGGCGTAGAACCGGAAGCCGGGGTTGTGCGCGGCGGCGCCCGAACCGAAGCCCGCGCTGCCGGTCTCCCGGTTGTGCACCCACGTCCACCCCAGGCTGCCCATGGTGGCGTTGCGCATGGCATCCCCCTGGCCTCCACCGGTGGTCATCACCGCGCCCGCGGTGTCCGGCACGGTGCCGGTCTTCACCTGCTGCATCAGGTCGTCGTAGCTGGTGCCGGAGGACGCGCCGCCGGACACCTCCGCCAGGGACTTGGCGTCGCCCTCGTCCGGGGCGGTGAGCTCCGGGTTGACCTCCCTGGCGATGAGCCTGGTGAGGCCCTGTTGCGCCAGGTGCGTGCCGATGAGCCGGTTGTACATGGCCAGCTCCGCGCGGAACATGCTGCCCGCGCGCCCCTGGAGCGTGATCACCTGCTGGCCCGCCGCTTCGTCCAGGGCGGACCAGTCATTGCCGGGCATGGCACACGGGGACAGCTGCCGCGCGGCGTACTGCTGGCTGCCGTAGCTGATCATCGACTGCGTGCCCGCCATGGCCACCATGTGGGCAATCTGGGCGCGGTTCATCACCGCGATGGCGTTGAACGTGCGCGCCGTGGACACCGCCTGGCTGTAGGCCGCCGCGTCCGCCGCCATCTGGATTTCGACGCGCTCCTTGGCGCGCATGCCGAAGCCCAGCGTGCCCAGCACCATCAACGTCAACAGGAGGAACGTCAGCGAGAACAGCACCAGCGCCTGGCCGCGCGGGCCGGACTTCAGAAGCCGTGCAGGCTGCATCCGGCACCTCCATTGAAGTTCGCCGCCCTCACCGGGGTCATCATCTTCATGGCCGCGTGCACCTGGATGGGGAACAGGTAGTGCCCCTGCGCGTTCCAGCGCACCATCCGGTCCCCCAGGTCCCCGCCGGGCCAGTCATCCGGCCCCAGCTCCACGTCCGTATCCGCCCACCAGTCGGTCTTCTTCTGCGCCGGGCTGAGCGGGTTCGCGTCCGTGTAGTTCTTGAGGTGGAACTGGGCCAGGAACATGCGGCTCATCACCCAGTCCGCGAACGGGATGCGCATGTAGTACCAGGCCACCATGCGGATCTCGAGCGTGCGCTGGCGCATCAGCGCCGGGTCGTCCGTGGGCACATCGAAGAGCAGGTCCTCGTCCCCATGGCCGCGCACCCACGCGACGCTCGGAGACTCGCGGACGATCTCCACCATGGGCCCTTCGGTGAAGAGCGTCCCCTTGGAGCCGCGCACGCGCAGGTAGTTGCGCTTGCGCGCGTCGAAGGCGTTGGCCAGCTGCGCGGGCGTGCGCGTGTGCTCCACCGTGGGCAGCATCGTCACCAGCGCCGCGTGCGTCATCGCCTCGCAGCTGCCGTGGTTCAAGCTGCCCGCGCGCACCGCGCGGTACACCGCCACCTGCGCCAGGATGCGGCCCTGCAGCAGCATGAAGAGCTGCAGCGTGCCCAGCACCATGAACACCACGAGCGGCATGCACAGCGCCGCTTCCACGGCGGCCTGACCGGACTCGTGCTTCCGACGCTGGGATTGGGGGAAGGCCATATCGGGGGAGGCTGCCTTCCTCCTAGATTCTCGATGATTGGGGAATCGGTCAAATGGCCGGAACGCCGCCAGGAGCGATTCCATTGTGACACAACTGTTTACTCAACGATTGAGGGTGAAGCCGCAGGCGGCGTCCAGGACCACCTTCGCCCCCGAGAGCGCCTGGAGCAGGCGCTCGTAGTGATAGCGCTCCGCGTCAACCTGGGCCTCCACCGCCTCCGGGGCCAGGCCCTGGTGGGAGAGGGAGAGGCGCAGGCGGGCGGCGGCGGCGTCGCGTTCGGCCTCGATGGCGGCCCGGGCCTTCTTCGCGGACCGGCCGAGCTCCGCCTCGGCGGCGGCCTGGGCCACGGGCAGCGCGGCGTCCACGAAGGCGCCGAAGCCGGGGAAGGCCTGGTGGACCTCATCCCCCTTCAGGGCCTTGCCGTCGGCTTCCAGTGCGGCCAGTACGGAAGTGTCGGCCACGGGGCCCTGGGGGCCCTCCACCACGGCCACGGGCAGGAGGGTGCGCGTGAGGAAGCGGGCCAGCTGACGGCTGGGCACGCGGGCGCCGGGGGTCGTGTCCTGGGGCTCTGGCAGCTGGACGTGGAAGAGCAGCTCCAGGCCGCGCGCGGGCTTCTTCACGGAGCGCTTCTCGATGTGGCGGAAGCCGCTGCGGCCGTAGGGGCCGTCCTTGAGGAAGCCGAACAGCGCCTCCACCAGCGGGTGGCCGGTGGCGAAGTACTCCAGCTCCTCCGCCTCCACGGCGGTGTCGCGCCAGAAGGTGCCCAGCACGGTGCGGTCCTGCATCACGTCGATGCCGGGCAGGCCTTCGACGTTGAGCGCGTGGCCGAACTGGAAGGCCACCTGGAAGGCCTCCACCTGTTCGTCGGTGTCCACGCCAATGCCCACGCGGCGCGCCAGCTCCGTGACGGTCTCCTCCAGGCGCTCGTCCAGGTCGCGCGCAACGCTCCACAGCCCGTCCTCCAGCGGCGGGGCCTCGTCCTCGGAGTCCTCGTCTCCCGGCTCCGGGGCCTCTTCACCCATGCGCTCCTGCGCGCGCGCCACCAGCCGGGCCACGGCGGGCTTGTCGAAGCTGCGCACGTCCAAGAGCGGGTCGTACGCGCGCTTCACCTGCTCACGCGCCGCCTCCACGCGGGCCTTCAGCTCCGCGGCGTACTCCACGCGCGCCTCGCGGGGCAGCAGGGCCAGGTCCGCGATGCGGTCCTCCACCTCCTCCAGCACCGCGTCCAGGCCGCCCACCGTCTCACCGAAGACGCCCACGGCATCCGCCAGCAGCATCAGCACGTCCGACGCGAGCGTGCCCGCGGGGTCGAAGACGTGGATCTCCACCGGGTGCGCCTGCCCGATGCGGTCCAGGCGGCCGATCCGCTGCTCCACCGTGGAGGGGCTCCAGGGCAGGTCGTAGTGCACCAGGTGGTGCGCGAACTGGAAGTTGCGGCCCTCGCCGCCCACCTCCGTGCACAGGAGCACCTGGGGCCCTTCCGGGTCGCGGAAGCGCGCCACCTGCCGGTCGCGCTCCACGAGCGGCAGGTCGCCGTGGTAGCCCAGCGCCTCCACGCCCTCGCGCGACAGCTCCGACTGGAGCGAGTCCAGCGTGTCGCGGCTCTCCGTGAACACGAGCACCTTCGCGCGCGGCTCCGCCTTCCAGATGCCGCGCAGCACGCCCACGAACGCGATGAGCTTCGCGTCCCGGCCGGTCAGCTTGAGGTCCGCGCCCTTGAGCGCCGGGTTGGACCTCACCGCGCCCGCGAACGCCGCGGGGCTGGACTCCAGCCGGCGCAGGACGTTGGCCAGCGGCGCGCCGCGCAGCGTGCCCTTCGCCAGCGTGGCCAGGGCCGTGTCGCGCGCCGTCAGTTCTTCCGGCGTGAGCCGCACCGGGTGCCGGTGGAGCCTGCGCGTGCTGAAGCCGCCCACCACCGCGCGCCGGTTGCGCACCAGCCGGTCGGACAGGCTGTACGTCTCCGCCAGGTGCGCGAGCAGCGCCTCCTTCTCCTTCAGCGTCTGGAGGCGCGCGTCCTCCGGGAAGCGCTTCGCCAGCGAGGCCACGGCGGCCTTCGCGTCCTTGCCGTCGTCCTTGCCGCTCATGAGCGCGCGCACCGCGGTGGACAGCTCCTCCTGGCGCTGGAGCCGCGCCTCGAAGCCCTTCACGGACGGCGCCGTCGCCGCGTCGATGAGGGTGAGCAGGCCGTGGTACTCCGCAGGGTCCAGCTGCATGGGCGTGGCGGTGAGCAGGAGCAGTCCCCACGAGTTCGCGGCCAGCCCCTTCGCGGCGGCGAAGGCCTTCTCGCCCTTGAGGTGGTGCGCCTCGTCGATGATGACCAGGTCCCAGAAGGCGTCTTCCGCGGCCACCTCTTCGCGGTGCTCGCGGGTGCGGCTGAGCAGCTCCAGGCTCGTCACCACCAGCGGGAAGCGCGCCCACGGAGAGACGTCCGGCGCCTCCTTCAGCGACTGCTCGTAGCGGTCCGAGTCCATCAGCGTGAAGAGCTGGTTGAACTTGTGGAACAGCTCCACCAGCCACTGCACGGTGAGGTGGCTGGGCGCCACGACGAGGCACCGCCGCGCCAGGCCCACCAGCCGCAGCGCGCTGAACACCATGCCCGCTTCAATCGTCTTGCCCAGGCCCACTTCGTCCGCCAGCACGAAGCGCGGCCGGCGCGCGGACAGCACGCGCTGCACCACGCCCACCTGGTGCGGCTTCACCATCACCCGGCTGGCCAGAAGCGCGCCCAGCGCGTCACCCCGGCGCTCGTCGTCCAGCACCAGCGCCTGCTTGCGCAGCATGAACGCCTTCGCGTCCCCCACCCGTCCGTCGCGCAGCGTGGACAGCAGGTCGGAGCGCGGCGCCAGCGCGCGGACCTCGGACTCCGGCAGCTCGTCCTCCTCGCCCGTGTCCTCGAAGCGCACCACGTAGCGGCGCAGCCCGCGCGCACCCGGCTCCTCGCCCAGGATGGTGGCCTTGCGTCCCTTCGGCGTCTGGATGGGCTCGCCCCTGGGCAGCTGGTACGGCACCAGCGCACCGCCGCGCGTGGACACCAGCACCGGCGCGTCCTCGCGGGACGGGAAGGCGATGAGGGCCTTGGCCCCCTGCTCCTGCAGCGACACCAGATGCCCCACGCCCCATTCGGGCTGCGGGAGGTAGCGGACCTTCAGACCTTCGACGAGAGACGCCATATGCCGTGCAACACCCGGGTGACGAGGAGGGGGCGCTCCATAACGTCCCAGCGCCCGGAAGGCCATTTCGCAGGCGCTTCCATCCCCTCCAACCCCTTGATTCCAGGCCCGAGTTCCCAGGAAGGCGCCGGTCACCGTCCACCATCCGACAGCCCCGCCGCGTCCTGCCCGCCAGGAATTTCCCATCCCTGGGGGTAGGGTCCATGATTTCATGACAAACAGGTAAAAACAGGGTTATAGGATACCCTGCCCGACAGTGCGATGTCGCTCACCCCACCTTTTCGGTGATGTTGAGCGTCCTTCTGCACAGAAGCGCTCGGTGCCGTCGGGGGGGAGTGCCACATGCTGCGACGTTGGACCTTCGCTCAGCGGGTCGGGGCAGGTCTGTCCGTATGCCTTCTGGCCGGACTCATCCTGCTTGCCACCCTTGTGTTCACGGCCCACACGCTGACGGTGGACGACGGGGCCGTCCTCCATCACGCCTCCGACATCCTCTCCGGCCTGCTGGGCCTGGGCGCCCTGGTCGCGCTGGTGATGGTGCTGCGCAACGCGCTGGGCCCCATGCACGCGGAAGCCGTGCAGAGTGAGCAGCGGCTGCACCTGTTCATGGATGGCGTGAGCGACTACGCGCTGTGCTTCCTGGAGCCGGATGGCACGGTGTCCTGCTGGAGCACGGGCGCGGAGCGGCTCACCGGGTGGACGTCCTGCGACATCGTGGGCCAGCGCGTGGAGGTGCTGCACGTGCCGGATGCCGTCACGCACGGGCTGCCCGCCTCCCACCGCGAGCGGGCCGCGCGCGAGCGGCGCCTGCAGTCGGAGGGCTGGCGGATGCGCAAGGACGGCTCGCGCTTCTGGGCGGAGACGCTGCTCACCGCGCTCTACGCGGAGGGCGGCACGCTGCAGGGCTTCGCGGAGGTGACGCGCGACATCACCGAGCGCAAGCGCACCGAGCGCATGCAGGCGCTGCTCGCGGAGGCCGGGCGCGTGCTGCAGCCGCAGGCCGGCGCCAAGGAGCTGGGCAACGCGCTCACCCGCCTGTGCGTGCCGGAGGTCGCGGACGCGTGCGTGCTCTACCTGCCGGACGGCCCGGGCGGCGTGCGCCCCGGCGCGGTGGCGTGCGCGGACGCGGCCACCCAGGCGCGGCTGTGGGAGCCGCTGATGCGCAGGCCGTCGTTGGACGAGCCCGGCCCCGCGCGCGTCATGCACACCGGCCGCGCCGAGCGCTTCGCGGAGGTGGACCCCGACCGGCTGCCCTCCTCCGTCAGCGACAGCACCTGCGCGGAGCTGTGGCGCGCGCTGGGCGTGCGCTCCGCGCTGAGCGTGCCGCTCGTCGTGGACAACCGGGTGCTGGGCACGCTGTGCCTCTTGTCCACGCGGCCCCACCGCCACTACGGCGCGGTGGACCAGGCCTTCCTGGAGGAGCTGTCCGCGCGCGCCGCGCTGGCGCTGGACAACGCCCGCCTGCTGGCGGCGACGCAGAACGCGCTGGAGCTCATTGGCGTGGCGGCGCACGACCTGGGCACCCCGCTGAGCTCCCTGCAGCTGCGCCTGCGCCGCGTGCGCCTGCAGTGCGCGCCCGCGCACGCGGAGGATCCGCGCCTGCGCGAGGGGCTGCTGCTGGCCGAGGACGAGACGAAGCGGCTGGGACAGCTGGTGCACAACCTGCTGGACCTGTCGCGCCTGTCCGGCGGCCGGCTGGTGCTGGAGTCCCGGCCCATGGACCTGGCGGAGCTGGCGCACGAGGTGGCCGCCCGCCACGAGGACCAGGCCGCCGCCGCCGGCTGCGCCCTCACCGTCCACGCCCGGAACGCGGCCCGCGGCCGCTGGGACCGCCAGCGCCTGGACCGCGTCCTCACCAACCTGGTCAGCAACGCCCTCAAGTTCGGCCGGGGTCAGCCGGTGGAGGTGCATGTGAACGTGGATGAGGACTCACACCGGATCCAGATGTCGGTGCGGGACCACGGCGCCGGCATCCCCGCGGAGGCCCAGCAGCGCCTGTTCACCCGCTTCGAGCGGGTCACGACAGACAGCCGCGCGCCGGGCTTTGGCCTGGGCCTCTACATCGTCCGCCAGCTCGTCGAAGCCCACGGCGGCACCATCCGCGTCCACTCGCGGCTCGGCGAGGGCTCGGAGTTCACTGTCGAACTCCCGTTCACCCCGGAAGCACAGGAGGAAGTGGGAAACACGATTCGAGTATGACCCTCCCGGGTGGGTTGCGCCCCAGAGGCCCTTCTCATCCAGTCACGAACAGTCCGAGTTCGACTCTGACTAGAATTATTCTCAGAAGTTGAATCGCTCTGTTGATTGTGGATATTCTCCGTGTGGCTAGAACTACTCGTTTCCGGCAAAAGCCGGATTTGAGAGTGACCCTCCGCCAGCGTCCCCCCGACGCAAGGGCACCCGGGTCCACTGGCCGCGACGCTGCCCCGGCAGCCGTCCGCACATACGCGTTCGGAGGAGTCCCCTCATGGCTGGAACTGTCACGATTCGGGAGCGGTGTTCTCGCACTTCCCCCCGCCTGTTCACGGCGGGCCGCGCGAGCCTGCTGGCGACCCTCGCCAGCCTGACGGTGGCGTGCGGTGGTCCGGAGTCCACGGAGCTGGAGCCCTCCGCCCTCGTGGAGTCCGGTGCCGAGCCCCAGCTCGCGGCGCAGGGCCAGGACCTGTCGCTGGGCGACATCCTGGGTGGCGGCAACCGCGAGCCGGCCGTGGGCCTGGCGCTGGAGGTGGACAACGGCAAGGGCGTGCCCATCAAGGTGAAGGCCGGCCAGACCTTCTGGGTGAACCAGATTGACCTGCGCGCCTCCATGACCGCGTCGAAGGACGAGGGCGTGGACGGCCTGCGCCAGAACAGCGACTTCCTGGCCATCGGGTGGGCGGGTGTGCGCCTGGCGGACCAGGAGTTCGTGGGCCTGTCGAACCCGGACGGCACCTTCACCCGCCGCCGCTTCTACCGTGACGCCGCGTGGATGAAGGCGACCAGCCTCTTCACGGTGGAGCCGGTGGACGCGCGCGGCGTGCTGACGGGCGCCCCGGTGCTCCTGAACATCGGCAGCGACGACACCCGCCGCACGGAGCGTGACGACTTCTTCATCCGCCGCATGCGCGCCATCCAGTGGACGCGCGACTGCCGCTCGCTCACGGACTGCGACGGCGCCACGGCCTATGAGGAGGAGGCGCTGGTGGAGCTGCGCAACGCGTACGGCCACGCGAAGAAGCAGACCCTCACCTTCAACTCCCGCACGGCCGGTCTGCGCCTGCGCTGGAGCCTGCGCCCGTTCGCCCCCTACTACATCCCCGTCACGCAGGTGTCCCAGCCGGAGTTCAGCTACGGGTTCGGCATCGACATCAAGCCCCTGACGGCGCCCCGCAAGGACGGCACGTATGCCCCCGGGTCGCAGGTCACCTTCCAGATGACCCTGAAGGACGGCAAGGGCAAGCGCCTGCACCCGGCCGGGCGCCTCCCAACCTACAATGAGGTCGCACCTCCGGGCGCTCCCGGCAGCCCGGCGGGGATCCAGTACTATCAGGCGTTCTTCAACCCCACGACGACCTACTATCGCCGCAAGCACCAGGAACGGATGATGATGACCCAGCTCATCGGGCCGGCGCAGGACATCCAGCCCATCCGGACCATCGTCGACCTGGAGGCCTTCCTGGACGACTCGCAGGACGTGCAGACCATCGCCACCCCGGCGCGCGACGGCGTCTATGCGCAGTTCATGACCTTCCCCCCGTCCAACAAGCTGTTCGGCGGCGCCTTCTTCCCCAATGACGGCCGCTGGGACGCCCCCGTGAGCGACACCTGGACCTACACCCTGCCCGCGGACGTGAAGCCCGGCACCTACCTGGTGACCGCCAAGGCGCGCCGCAATTACCTGGGTGAGGACGTGCCGGCGTCGCGCACCATCGAAATCCAGGTGGGGACGAAGACGCACACCAGCGCGGCTCTGACCACGGGTCCGTGCAACACCTGCCACAGCAAGGGCGGCGACCTGGGTGAAGTCCTGCATGCGAACGACAACCGCGCCGCGTGCGCGTCGTGCCATGCTCCGCTGGGCTTCGAACTGGAAGGTCCCATCTTCGTGCGCACGCACTTCATCCACTCGCGCTCCAACCGCTTCGACGCGCCCCTGGAGAAGTGCTCGTCCTGCCACCTGAAGCAGGAGACCACGCAGCGCACCAGCAAGGCCGCCTGCCTGTCGTGCCACAAGAGCTACCCTGAGAGCCACGTGGCGAAGTTCGGCCCCATCGAGAGCATGTACGTCGGCGGGGGCCGCGAGTCGTTCCAGCAGTGCACCGGCAGTTGTCACAAGACACACCCCGGCGCCGGCTTCTAGCCGCCGCCGGTTCGCACGGAGGTCCTCATGGCGCACGTGAAGATGCAGACGGCTCGTTCCACCCTCACGGATCCGGTCGCCGTCGCCGAGGACCTCCTGCGCCAGCTGCACGGCCCGCCGCCGAAGCTGGTGACGCTGTTCGCGGCCCGCCAGCGTGACCAGCGCGCGCTCAACCGCGCGCTGCGCGAGCGGCTGCCCAAGGACACCCGGCTGGTGGGCGCCACCACCGCCGGGGAGCTGGACAACAACGGCATCCACGAGAACAGCGTGGTGCTGGGCGCGCTCTCCGGCGACTTCGAGGTGGGCCTGGGCCTGGGGAGCGGCCTCACCGGGGACGCCATCGCCGCGGGCGCGCAGGCCATCAAGCGCGCGTGCGAGGAGCTGGGGGTGCGCCAGCAGGACCTGGACGCGCGCCGGTACGTGGGCCTCGTGATTGACGACGGCTTCCGTTACAAGAAGGAAGAGCTGCTGCTGGGCATCCTGGAGAAGAACCAGACCCTGGTGCTCGTGGGCGGCGGCGCCAGCGATGCGGAGACGGACCCCGCGCGCCAGTCCGCCCTCATCCACGTGGACGGAGAGGTCGCCGGCGACGGCGTGCTGGTGGCCCTGTTCAAGACGAACGCGCCCTGGGCGGCGCTGCGCTCGCACTGGTACGTGCCCACCGGCGAGCGCATGACCATCACCAAGGTGGATGAGACGCACACGCGCGCCCTGGAGATCGACGGCCAGCCCGCCGCCCGGCGCTACGCGGACATCCTGGGCGTGGAGAACATCGCGGACCTGGAGTTCGGCCGGCCGGGTGGCTTCGCGCTGCGCCCCACCGCGCTCAAGGTGGGCCGCGAGTACTTCATCCGCGCCGCGTGGCGCCCCCTGGAGGACGGCTCCATCCTGTTCGCCAACCTCCTGGAGGAGGGCAGCGAGCTGGACCTGATGAAGGCCGGCGACCTGGCGGGCATGACGCGGGACTTCTTCCAGGAGGAGCTGCCCAGGCGGGTACAGAACCCCCAGGCCGCCCTCCTGTTCCACTGCAGCGGACGCCTGTGGTACGCGCAGGCCCAGGGTCAGCTGCCGAAGCTCTCCGAATCCCTGAAGCTTGCACCCTCCGCCGCGGGGATGAACGTGCAATTCGAGATCTACTCGGGCTTCCACATCAACACCACGCTGACCGTGCTCGCGTTCGGCTCCAACTGAGTCCCCAGACCATGGCCCAGCACCCGTTCGACGCGGCCCACGCCGAGGCGCCTCTTGGTTACACCCTGTCGCTGCTCCTGGTGGGCAGCGAGCGTGAGACGCGCGCCATGCGCGACGCGCTGGAGAAGGAGGACATCCTCTCCATGCTCACGCTGGAGCCCGTTGGTACGCGGGAAGCCCTGGAGCAGGCGCTGGAGCGCCCCTGGGCCCTGGTGCTGGTGGGGTCCGAGCTGCCGGGCATGAGCTGGGAGGACGTCCAGGCCGCGTGGGTGAAGCGCGGCCGGGAGACGGCCTTCGTGGTGAGCGCGCCCACCTGGAGCGCGGACACGCTGGCCGCCGTCATGCGCGCCGGCGCGCGCGACTACGTCAGCGAGGACCGCTACGGCCACCTGCCCTTCGTGGTGGCGCGCGAGCTGCGCCTGCACGCCGAGCGCGCCCAGCACCAGATGACGGGCGTGGAGCTCAAGCGCACCAACTACCTGCTCAGCAACATCATCGACGCGCTGCCCTTCGTGCTGTTCGTGAAGGACGCGGAGACGCGCCGGCTGGTGGTGGTGAACAAGACGTTCGCGGACGCCTTCAAGGTCACCAAGGAGTGGCTGCTGGGGAAGCTGGACCACGACTACTTCCCCAAGGAACAGGCGGACTCGTTCATCGCCATCGACACGGAGATCCTCGAGACGCGCAAGATGAAGACGTTCGAGGAGGTGGCCCGCGCAGACGGCGTGGACCGCATCTTCGCCACGCGCAAGATTCCGCTCCTGGATGACCAGAACGTCGCGCGCTTCGTGATGGGCGTCACGGAGGACATCTCCGACCGCAAGCAGAACGAGGAGGCCCTGCGCGCCTCCCGCGATGAGCTGGAGGCCGCCAACAAGCAGCTGGCCGCCAGCCTGGAGGAGATCAAGAAGACGCGCGCGGTGTCCGCCCGCTCCCTGGCGAGCTACCAGCAGCGCGCGCTCCAGATGGAGATCATCCGCCAGCAGAACGAGGACCTGGACCGGCTGGCCCAGGAGCTCTCCGTGGCCAAGCGCAATGAAGAAGAGCGCGCCCGCGAGGCGGAAGGCGCCGTGCGCCTCAAGAGCGAGTTCCTGGCGAACTTCAGCCACGAAATCCGCACGCCGCTCAACGGCATCATCGGCTACTGCGACCTGCTGATGCGCGAGGAGGGCAGCCGCCTGACGCCGCACGGCCGGCGCGACCTCAACGTGGTAAAGACGAACGCCAAGACGCTCCTGGCGCTCATCAACGACATCCTGGACCTGTCCAAGATCGAAGCGGGCCGCGTGGAGGTCGTCACCGAGCCGGTGGACGTGCAGGAGCTGGCCGACGAGTGCATGGCCACCGTGAAGGAGTACCTCAAGGGCAAGGACGTGGCCCTCACGGTGAACGTGGACGACGACGCGAAGGAGATCCGCACCGACGCGCTGAAGCTGCGGCAGATCATGCTCAACCTCTTGAGCAACGCGGCCAAGTTCACGGACACGGGCGAGGTGGCGCTCACGGTGGTGCCCGCGGGCAGCGGCGAGCTCTTGATGACGGTGGAGGACACCGGCGTGGGCATCCCGTCGGATCAGCTCCCCTTCATCTTCGAGAAGTTCCGCCAGGTGGACGGCACCACCACGCGCAAGGTGGGCGGCACGGGGCTGGGGCTCGCCATCGTGCGCGAGCTCACCCGCGTGCTGGGCGGCACGGTGGACGTGAAGAGCACGCTGGGCCGCGGCTCCACCTTCACGGTGCGGCTGCCGGACGTGCTGGCGACCACGGTGGGCGCGGACAGCCCGCACGCCACGGAGCGCCTGGTCCCCTTCCACGACGTGGCCCAGAAGCTGGCGCCCATGGCGCGGCCGGGCAGCACGGTGATGGTGGTGGATGACGACGTGCTCATCCAGCAGCTCGTCACCGGCCAGCTGGAGCCCGCGGGCTTCCGGGTGGTGACGGCCAATGACGGCATCGCCGCGCTGAAGCTGGCCCGCGAGGTGAAGCCGCAGGCCATCCTGCTGGACATCCACCTGCCGCGCATGGACGGCTGGTCCGTGCTGAGCCAGCTGAAGAGCGACCCGGCGCTGGCGGCCATCCCGGTCATCTTGGTATCGGTGGAGGAGCAGCGCGCCCGCGGCTTCAGCCTGGGGGCGTGCGAGTACCTGGTGAAGCCGGTGGAGCCGGAGCGCCTGGTGGACGTGGTGCAGAAGAGCCTGGCGTCCGCGGGCGCCTCCGCCGCCACGGGCGACGTGCTGGTGGTGGACGACGACGCGGCCACGCGCGAGCTGGTCAGCCGCAACCTGCGCCGCGCGGGCTTCTCCACCAACGAGGCGCGCAACGGCGAGGACGCGCTGCTCAAGGCGCGCGTGTCGCCGCCGTCGCTGGTGGTGCTGGACCTGATGATGCCGAACCTGGACGGCTTCGAGGTGCTGCGCCGGCTGCGCGCGGAGAAGCTGTCCGTGCCGGTGGTGGTGCTCACCGGCAAGACGCTGTCCAACGAGGAAGAGGCGCTCCTGCGCGACGGCTTCGCGGGCTTCGTGCGCAAGGGCGGCCACGCGCTGGAGGACGTCATCGCGCAGGCCAAGGGCCTCTTGATGACCCAGCGGGCGGCGTCCGCGGGGAAGCTGCCTCGCGTGCTGTACGTGGAGGACAGCGAGCAGAACCGCGACATCGTCCGCAGATACCTGGGCGGACTGTATGACCTCATCGAGGCGGAGGACGGCGAGCAGGGGCTGGAGCGGGCCCGCAACGACGCGCCGGACCTCATCCTCATGGACCTGTCCCTGCCGCGGCTCGACGGCTGGGAAGTCACCCGCAGGCTCCGCGCGTTGCCGGATGGGCAGAACGTGCCCGTCATCGCCGTGACGGCGCACGCGGGTCGCGAGTACCAGGACAAGGCGCAGGCGGCCGGCTGCACGGCCTATATGACCAAGCCCCTGGACCGCGATCAGCTCATCGAGACGATTCGTCAGTACCTAGGGAGAAGCCATGGCTGAAGCAAAACCGCGCGTCCTCGTCGTGGACGACGATCCGGACCTGCTCGACCTCGTGCAGCGCTCGCTGAGCGCGTACGGGTTCGATGTGCAGACCCACACGTCCGCGCTGGGCGTGTCCAACATCGTGCGCGCCTCCGAGCCGGACTTCGTGCTCATCGACGTCAACTTCCCCGCCCTCAAGGGGGACAAGGTGGTGGGCCTGGCGCGCCAGTACGCGCCCCCCGGCACCCGCTTCATCCTCTACTCCGCCTCGGATGAGGCCAAGCTGCGCTCGCTGGCCATCGCCTCCGGCGCGGACGGCTACATCTCCAAGAGCGTCCAGGGCGCGGAATTGGCGCAGAAGCTCAACGCCATGCGCCTCAAGCCTCGCCCGGCGTCGCCCAACCGGAATCCCTCACCGGTTGAGAGCTGACCCACCCCCTGGGTGAGCCCGACCCCTCGGGCCACCCCGTACTCCGGACGGATGGGAATCTCAAAAATCGATAACCCGCATGCCCTGTATGACTTGAAGTTCACTAAAAGGGCTGTAAGGTAGTCGCTTCTAGAGATTTACGCGCTCACTGTTCCTCCTGACTGGGGCGCGCCTCACCCACCATGTACTGCCTGCGTCCCCCCGGAGGCACCTTGCATACGTCGACTGATTACAGCCACGCAGAAAAGCTGAAGCAGGAGCTGACTCAACCCCTGTTCAACGTGATGTTGAAGAAGTGGGTGGGCAAGGGCGAGCTGGACTACGAGCGCTACCTGCACACGGACACCCTGCTGTCGCTGCAGTCGCCGGAAGGGGAGCTGGTCTCGCATGACGAGCTGATGTTCCAGATCGTCCACCAGTCCCAGGAGCTGTACCTGAAGCTGGCGTCGCGGGAGATGGTGGAGGTGGTGGCGGAGATGGACCGCGACGCGCTGTGGGCGGTGGTGGCCCGGCTGGCGCGCGTGCAGAAGATCATCGCCGGCATCAGCGCGGAGATGGCCATCCTGGAGACGATGACCCCGGCCGAGTACCAGGTCATCCGCCGCAGCCTGGGCAACGGCAGCGGCCAGGAGTCGCCGGGCTACAACACCTTGCGCCACGCGGCGGACGGGCTGGAGTCCGCCATGGAGCGCATGCTGGCGCGTCGCGGGCTGACGCTGTTCCAGGTCTATTCGGCTGGGGGGCCGAAGGACCTGCAGCACGTCTGCGAGCAGCTGGTGACGGTGGATGAGAGCTTCCAGGGGTGGCTGTACGCGCACTACCAGCTGGTGCGCCGGACGATTGGCATCGACCGCACGGTGAAGGCGCTGGACGGGCTGCCGTCGCAGGTGCTGCAGGCGCGCATGACGCTGCCGCTGTTCCGCGCGCTGTGGGACGTGCGCGTGGAGCTGACCGCGGGCTGGAAGCGCGAGGGTGGCTACACGCCGGGTGAGTCGCGCACCGGCGGCGGCTGCCCGATGGCCGCCATCAACGCGATGAAGGACACGGCGGTGCACGCGCCGGTGGCCCAGGCGCAGGCGGTGCACGCGCCGGTGGCCCAGGCGGCGCACGCGCATGTGGCGGCGCACGCGGCCCCGGCCCATGCGCATGAGGCGCGCACTGGCGGCGGCTGCCCGATGCACGCGCAGCACTCGGCGGCGGTCCACGCGCCGGTGGCCCATGCTCCGGCCTCACACGCTCCGCACGCGGTGGCCCATGCTCCGGCCGCCCACGCCCAGCCGGCTCCGGTTTCACACGCTCCGCACGCGGTGGCCCATGCTCCGCACGCGCCGGTGGCCCACGCTCCGCCCGCGCCCCATGCGGCGGCCCATGCTCCGCACGCGCCGGTGGCCCACGCTCCGCACGCGCCCGCGCCCCACGCGGCGGCCCATGCTCCGCACGCGGTGCACACGCCGGTGGCCCACGCTCCGCACGCGCCCCATGCGGCGGCGGCTCCCGCGCCGGTGGCGCACGGGCCGCATGCGGCACCTCACGGGCCTCACGCGCATTCGCACGCCGCCCATGTCTCGGCGTACGCCCACGCACAGGAGCTGCGGAGCCAGTCGTGACCGTGGCGGCACTCCCGGGAGCCCTGCGCGCGGAGTACCCGCTGCTCCAGACCTGCACGTACCTCAACAGCAACTCCACCGGGGCGCTGCCCCGGGCCGTGGAGGGCGTGCTGGCGCAGTACTGGAACACGATGCGCGCGTGGCGCGATGACACCTGGGACACCTGGCTGTCCCAGATGCAGGCGTACGCTGACGGGGTGGCGGAGCTCATCGGCGCGCCGGCCGGCTCCGTCGCGCTGGACATCAACCTGAGCGCGCACCTGTCGCGCCTGGCCTCGTGCCTGGAGTTCACCGGAGAGCGCCGCCGCGTCGTCATCACCGACCTGGAGTTCCCCACCGTGCCCTTCATCTGGAAGGGCTTCGCGCGCTACGGGGCGGAGCTGGTCGTCGTCCCGTCGAAGGACGGCCGCGTGGACGAAGCCGCGCTGGAGGCGGCCATCGACGAGCGCACGCGCATCGTCTGCGTCGCGCACGGCGCCTTCGCCACCGGCGCCGTGCTGGACGTCGCGCGCATCGCCAGGGCGGCGCACGCGGCCGGGGCGCTCATCGCCACGGACGCGTACCAGACCGTGGGCACCGTCCCCGTGGACGTGCGAGCGCTGGACGTGGACTTCCTCATGGGCGGCGCGCACAAGTGGCTGGGCGGCTCCGAGGCCGCCTTCCTGTACGTGCGCCCGGGGCTGCTGCCCACGCTCCGGCCGGCGGTCACCGGCTGGCTGGCCGGCGCGTCCCCGCTCGGCTTCCAGCAGACGACGGACTACGCGCCGGACGCGCGCCGGATGATGGGCGGCACGCCCGCGCCCCTCATGGTGCTGCTGTCCCGGCCCGGCCTGGAGCTGCTCAAGGGCGTGGGCATCCAGACCGTGCGCGAGCACTCGCTGAAGCTCACCGGCCGGCTGATGGCCCGCGCGGACGCCGCGGGCCTGCGCGTGGTGACGCCGCGCGAGCCGCACCAGCGCGGCGGCGTGGTGGCGCTGAGCTTCCCCGGCGACGCCCGGGTGACAGCGCGGCTGGTGGCGCGCGGCTTCATCTGCAGCCACCGGGGCTTCCTGCGCGCTGCTCCGCACTTCTACAACACGCCCGAGGAAGTGGACGCCTTCATGGACGCGCTCCTCGAAGAGCAGCGCAAGGAAGTCGCATGAGCATGCCTCCCTTCACCCGCGAGGCGCCGTCGCCGCGCGCCCTCCTGCACCTGCTGTTCAACGGCGCCCGCGCGCTGGACGTCGTGGAGACGGCCCTGAGCCTGGGCCTGCTGGACGCGCTGGAGCCCGGCCCGGTGACGCTGGGAGAGCTTTCCGCGGAACACGGCCTCGTCCCCAAGCGGCTCTACAAGTTCCTCGACTGCCTGGAGAGCCTGGGCCTGGTGCAGCGCGAGCAGCCCAGCGACGCGCTGGAGGCGGCGCGATACCGCGGCGTCCCCGGCCTGCGCGCCGCGGCCGAGGCCGTGCTGGGGCCGAAGTCACTGGAGCGCGACCGGGAGAAGTACGACTGGAAGGCGCTGCACGGCCGGCTGCCGGAGACGCTGCGCGGCCAGCACTCCATGTCCGCCACGTCGTTCGACTGGCCTCCGCGCACGCCCGAACAGGTGGAGGGCTTCGAGGCCAGCATGGCCGCGGGCCTGGGCCCCATCCTGGAGACGTTCCGCGCGCACGCGGGCACCCTGTGGCCTTCCGAGTCCCGGCTGCTCGACGTGGGCGGCGGAGACGGCACGCTCGCGGAAGCCCTGCTGCGTCAGCACCCGTCGCTCGCCGTGGACGTCTACAACCTGCCCGCCACGGAGGCCCTCGTCGCGCGCACGCGCGAGCGCGCGGGCCTGTCCGACAAGCGGCTGGGCTTCGTGGGCGGCGACTTCCTGAAGGAGCCGCTGCCCCGGGGCTACGACGCGCTGTCGTTCGTGCGCGTGCTGCATGACTGGCCCGCGGAGGTGGCGCGGTCGCTGATGCAGGCCGCCTTCGCCGCCCTGCCCTCCGGCGGACGCGTGCTCATCTGCGAGGAGTTCCGCACCCCGGAGCGGCTGGCGGCCCAGTTCTTCTGGTCCTACTTCCTCATCGGCGTGGACACGTGCGTGAGCCGGCTGCGCGAGGTGGAGTTCTACCTGGAGGCGCTCACCGCCGCGGGCTTCACGCACGCGCACGTGCTCCCCGGCCCCTTCGAGCTGGTGGTGGCCACGAAACCTTGAGGCCCTGAAGCCGCCTCCCCACCCATCCGGGGAGGCATGCGAAGGAGGGCGCCCTCCCCGGGGCGTCCTCGCATGTCCCGCGGGCCCTGTCCTACGCTGGACATCTGGCCCCCTCCGGCAGGTCACAACGGGAGGGGCCATGGTCAGACTGTGTCTCAGCCAGACGCGGTAACCAGCCACACGCAGACGGGAGGAGCCTGTATGACAGGTCCCCGGTCACGAACGGGGTTGAATGCGGTAGGGCAGCACCACGGGTGGGAAGAAGCGCGGGAGTCAGAGGCGCGACGTGGTGGCAGACCGGCGGCGCGCACGCATCTGGAGCGCGAGGTGATGGTGCCGGTGGATGACGCCGTCCTCGTCCGGGGGCGGCTGGCGGTGCCCTCGGGGGCCCGGGGCGTGGTGGTGCTGGCGCGCGGCAGCGACAGCAGCCTCCAGAGTCCACGGCTCGCGCAGACCGCGCGCCTGTTCCAGGCGATGGGGCTGGGCACCTTGTTGATGGACCTGCTCACCCGCGAGGAGATGGAGGAGCGCAGGACGCGGCAGCTGCGCTTCAACGTGGGCCTGCTGGGCATGCGCATGGCGGGCGCGGCCCGTTGGCTCCGGCGCGAGGGCCCCACCGCGGGCCTGAACGTGGGCTACTTCGGCGCGCACACCGGCGCGGGCGCGGCGCTGTCGGCCGCGGCCTTCCGGCCTGATCAGGTGGAGGCCGTCGTGTCGCGTGGCGGCCGTCCGGACCTGGCCGGCGCGGTGCTGCCCAAGGTGCAGGCCCCCACCCTGCTGCTGGTGGGCGGCGCGGACACGCTGGGCCTGGACATCAACCGCCGGGCCTACGAGGCGCTCCGCGCCGACAAGCGCATGGACATCATCCCGGGCGCCACCCACCACTTCCAGGAGGACTCGGAGCTGGAGCAGGTGGCCGAGCTCGCCGGGGAGTGGTTCCTCCAGCACCTGGGCGACCCCCGGGAGGCGCTGGAAGACGGCGCGGAGGAAGCCGCGCCGCCTTGAGGCGAGGGCCTCAGGCCAGCACGGGACGGGTCACGCCCAGCTCGCACGCCAGCACCGCGAGCTGGGCGCGGTTCTCCGGCCCCAGCTTGCGGTAGATGCTCGTCAGGTGGGCCTTCACCGTGCGCTCGGTGATGCCCAGGTGCGCGGCGATCTTCAGGTTGTCCGCGCCGGCCGCCACGTAGCCCAGCACCTCGCGCTCGCGCAGCGTCAGCCGCGACAGCGCGGAGGCCGGCATCTCCAGGTCGTCCAGGTGCATGGAGCTGGCCTGGAGCATCTCCACGGGCAGCAGCCGCTCGCCCCGGGCCACGCGGCCCACGGCCCGCACCACGTCATCGACGCCCACGTTCAGCTTGCACAGGTAGCCCGCCGCTCCCGCCTGGAAGCAGCGCTCCACCACGTCCGGCTCCCGGTGCCCGGACAGCACCAGCGCGCGCACCTGCGGATGGAAGTCATGCAGGTACTTCAGCGCGTTCAATCCGTCCTCCGCGCCCTCGCGGCCCACGTGCTCCAACCGCAGGTCCACCACCGCCACGTCCGGCGCGGCCGCGCGCACGTTGGACAGGAACGAGCTCGTTTCCGCGCACCGGGCCACCACCTTCATGCCCGCGCTTTCGAGCAGGGCCACCAGGCTCTCGCGGAACACCTGCTGATCTTCCAGCAGTGCGACGCGGATCTCCCGCCCCGTTGAGTTCAATTCCATGGATGACACCCTCGCCTTCCCATCGTCTGGTCATCACCCCCTGGGAAGGGTCATCCACCCTATGTCATCCCGCCGCCCCCTGTGAAACCACTCCCCGCATGAGGGTGGCGAAGAAGAGGGCCAGCGAACGCTTTGTCGTCAGAGACCCGGACGACGAGTATGGCCGACAGTGTTTCTCCGAGAGAGGGATACCGGTCTTGCCCGTTTCACCTCCGCTGGGTTACGTCCTGTCGCATGGCGACCAAGCCTCCACGAGACAGCGAGCTCGAAGCCATCCTGGAGAAGGTCCGGCAGGTGCGGAATTTCGACTTCCGCAATTACAAGCGAGCCACGCTGCAACGGCGCATCGAGCGGCGGATGCAGGCCACGCGCTGCCGGAGCCGGACGGCCTACCTGTCGCTGCTGGAGCGGGACCCCACCGAGGTGAGCACGCTGGTCTCCTCCATGCTCATCAAGCTCACGAGCTTCTTCCGGGACCGGGAGGTCTGGCAGGCGCTGGAGAAGTGCGTGGAGGAGCTCGTGCGCCAGCGTCCGGACACGGAGCTGCGCATCTGGAGCGCGGGCTGCGCCACCGGCGAGGAGGCGTACTCGCTGGCCATCATCGCCGCGGAGGCGATGGGGCCGGGCTACCCCGGCGCGGAGCTGAAGGTGTTCGGCACGGACGTGGACGAGGACGCCATCGCCACCGCGCGCCGGGGCATCTATTCGCCGGAGCAGCTGGAGAATGTCTCACCGGAGCGGCTGGCGCGCTTCTTCGTGCGCACCGGCAACAGCTTCACGGTGCGCAAGGAGATCCGCCGCGCGGTGGTGTTCGGCGTGAACAACCTGGTGTCGGACGCGCCGGTGTCGCGCATCGACATCATCCTGTGCCGCAACGTCTTCATCTACCTGGACTCGGAGCTGCAGAAGCGGGTGCTGGCGCGCTTCCAGTTCGCGCTGCGCCGCAACGGCCTGATGGTGCTGGGCCGCTCGGAGCTCATCCCCTTCGCGGCCCGGCTCTTCCGGCCCATCGACCTGGCCCGGCGCATCTACCGCAAGGACGGCCAGGCGGAGGTGACCAGCACGACGCAGGACCGGCTGCCACCGGAGCCCTCGTCGCTGCCGCGCATCCTCGAAACCGGCCTGGACTCCGAGAGGTCCTTCCTGCGCAACCTCCTGGACTCGCATCCCTGTCCGCACATCGCCACGGACACCGACGGCACGGTGACGCTGTGGAGCCGCGCGGCGGCCCGGCTGTGGAACCGCAACGAGGGTGAGATGCTGGGCAAGAAGCTGGCCGCGCTGGGCCTGCCCGGCCTCAGCGGCGACCTGCTCGTCGAACAGAGCCAGCGCGTGCGCTCCGGCAACTCCGAGCGGGAGGTGGCCGACGGGCTGATGGAGGTCACCAACGCAGACCCCATCGCCCTGCGCGTCCAGGTGGTGCCCCTGCGCGAGGCGGCGGGAGGCCGGCAGGGCCTGCTGTACATCGTCCACGACATCTCCCACCTGCGCGGCGTGGAGCAGGACCTGCGCGCGGCCCAGGAGGAGCTGCAGGCCATGCAGCTGCGCATGCAGTCCTCCACGGAGGAGCTGCGCGCGTCCAACGAGGAGCTGGAGACCACCAACGAGGAGCTCCAGTCCGCGAACGAGGAGCTGCAGACGACCAACGAGGAGCTCCAGTCCACCAACGAGGAGCTGGAGACGACCAACGAGGAGCTCCAGTCCGCCAACTCGGAGCTGGACGCCACCAACCGCGAGCTGGCGCACCGCACGCTGGAGATGGACGCGCTCACCTTCTGCCAGCGCACCATCATCCGCACCCTGTCCGCCGCGGTGCTGGTGCTGGACGGCGACGGCCGCATCACCACCTGGAACCTGGCCGCGGAGCGGCTGCTGGGCCTCACCGAGCGCGAAACGGTGGGCCAGCTCCTGTGGTCCCTGCACGTGCCCGCGCTCAAGCGCGCGCTGCTGCTCAAGCTGCGCCGGCACCTGCAGGAGAAGCGCTCGCTGCGCCTGGAGAGCATCCCCTACCAGTTGCCGCACGGGGGCAAGGGCAGCGCCACCCTGGTGGCCACGCCGCTCATCACCGACACGCACGTGCTGGGCTCCATCATCCTCTTCGAGGACACCACCCGGGCCACCGCGCTCCTGGAGGAGAACCGGAGCCTGCAGGAGAAGCTCAAGGCATGAGCCCGAGCCGCGAGCCCCCGCCCTCCGCCGTCCCGGGTCCCAGCGTCCGGGAGTCCCAGGGGCTCTTGCGCAAGTACCGCGAGCTCATGAAGAAGCACACCGCCCTGGTGCGCAAGCTGGGGGAGCACACCCGGCGCCAGGTCATCACCTTCAAGCTGTCGCGCTGGGCGTTGGAGACCAACGACAGCGCGCTCGCGGTGATGAAGGCCACCGGCGTGGTGCTGGCCAACAGCCGCTGGCACGTGATGGGGCGGCTGCGCGGCCCCTGGCGGCGCGAGGAGGATGGCGCGGAGCGGATGGCCCTGCGCGACGTGGGCCAGGCGGAGGCCGCGGCGGTGCTCGCGCTCACCGAAGGCGCGCGCATCACCCGCTACCGGCAGGTGCGCGAGTCCCAGCCCCGGGTGCTGGAGGTGCGCGCCGAGCGCGTCACCGGCCACATGCAGGGGCAGGTGCTGGTGCTCGCGCGCGACATCACCGAACAGGCGCGCACCGAGGAGGAGCTGGCGAACGCGCGCGCCACCCTGCTGGAGCGCGAGAAGGTGCGCGCCCTGGGGGAGCTGGCGGCGGGCATCGCGCATGACCTGCGCGCCACGCTGGACGCCATGCGGCTGCGGCTGGAGCTGCTCCAGCGCGACGTGGACCCCGCCGGCCAGGGCCAGCAGCACCTGGACGCGCTCACGCGCGTCGTGTCCGACGCGGAGGCGCGCGTGGACCGGCTCCAGGACTTCTCCCGCCGCAAGCCCGGCACCGTGCTGGAGCGCGTCCAGCTGATGGACGTGGTCCGCGACGCGGTGGACATCGTCCGGGGCGGCATCGAGCACCATGCGCGCCAGGGCGGCCAGCCCCTGCGCCTGGACGTGGAGCTGCCCGAAGGGCTTCCCCACGTGTGCGGTTCGGCCATGGAGCTGCGCTACGTCATCATCAACCTGATCATCAACGCGCGCGACGCCATGCCCCGGGGCGGCGCCATCCGCGTGAAGGCCTTCCGGTTCGCCAGGGCGGTGCGGCTCACGGTGGAGGACGAGGGCACCGGCATCCCGGAGGAGCACCTGCTGAACATCTTCAAGCCCTTCTTCACCACCAAGGGCGACAAGGGCACCGGCCTGGGGCTGTCCATGGCCTACGGCGTGGTGACGAAAGCGGGCGGCACGCTCACCGCGGCCAACCGCCCGGAAGGGGGCGCGGTGTTCACGCTCACCTTCCCCGCGCTGAAGGCCGCGCCCACCCCGGCGCGCGGCGGAGCGCGCTGACCCCGGCGGCTTCAGCCCGTCTGCTCCGTCTCGTCGGAGACGTTGGCCTCCAGGGACGCGGCGCCGGGCGGGGACGCCGCGAGCACCGCCTGGCGCAGCAGCGACACCTGGGCCTCGGCCGTGCGGGCGCGCTCCTCGAAGCGCAGCGCGGAGCGGTGATGGCTGCGCTCCCGGGCCTGCGCGGCCAGCCGGCGTGACAGGGACGCGTTCTCCTCCAGCGCGCGCAGCGCGGCCCACATCGCGCCATCCAGCTGGTTCTGCTGCGAACCGGACAACGCCTCCGCCGTGTACGCATGGCCCGTGCGGCAGCGGAAGCGCAGCAGGCCGTCCTCCTCCAACTCGAAGAGCACGCCGCCGCAGTCGGGGCAGCCGTAATACGACGGCTTCGCGTACTCCACGGGCGAGGGCGGGTCGTCCATGGAAGGGATGTCCACCTTCATCGCCTTCACCTCCGTCTCCATCTGCCGCGACCGCTTGCGCGAGCGCGGCGCGACGGGCGTGGTCACCAGCCGCGTCAGCAGCGCGCCCATCGCCTCCAGGGGCACGCAGTGGTCCACCGCCACGAGCTCCAGCGCGCTCCGGGGCATGTCCGGACAGAGCGCGTCGCGCGGGTCCTGCACCACCGCCAGCCCGCCCTCCCGCTTCACCGCCATGAGTCCACTGGTGCCGCAGTCCAGCGCGCCGGTCAGCACCACGCCCACCACGCGCGAGCCGTAGGTGCTCGCGGCCGAGCGGAACAGCGGATCCACCGCCGGGCGGTGCCCGTTCTCCTTGGGGCCCTTCAGCACCCTCACGCGCTCCGGCTCCACCAGCAGGTGTCTGTCATTGGGCGCCACGTAGATGCGGCCCTGGGACAGCGGCTCTCCATCCTTGGGATGGTGGGCCGGCAGCGGACCGGAGCGGGAGAGGATTTCTGGCAGGTAGCTGCGGTGCTGGGCCGGCACGTGCAGCACCAGCAGCACGCAGGCGGCCAGGTCCCGGGGCAGCTGACGCGCGAGCGCGGTCAGTGCCTCCACGCCCCCCATGGATGCGCCGATGACGATGATGTCGTGACGTTGCACGTGGCCCGTCTCCCTGTCGGCGCGCCAGGGGAGTCGGGCGCGTCTGTCTCAAGCTAGGCAGGGCCCCGGTCCCGCGCAGACCCGGGGACGGGACGCGACAGCGCCGCCTGGCCAGCGCTCAGGCGCCCTCCTCTCCTGGCGGCGGGGTGGCGGGCCCCTCGATGGGGGGCAGGTGCGCCTTCTGCCAGGACACCTGCGCCTCCGCTTCCGCCCGGCCCGCCTCGGCCTCCGCCCGGCGGGCCTGCGTCGCGTGGAGCGAGGCCTCGCGCTCCATCAACTCCGCGTGGGTCTCCGCCCTTTGGCCGTCGTGCCAGGCCCAGCTCCGCTCGTATTCGCTCCCGCCCAGCCTGGCCACGGACTGATCCGCCAGGAACACGGCCTTCAGCGCCTGGGCCCGCCGCACACAGGCCCGGGAGAGCGCGTCGTAGGCCTCCGCCTGCGCCCGCGCCGCCAGGGACTCCAGCCGCCGGGCCTCCGCGCGGACCTCCAGGGCGTGCGTCCTGGAGTCCAGCGCCTCCGCCTTCCTCTGGGATGTCATCGGATTCCTCCAGGTCGGGCGGACACCCACCTGCCGCGTCACGTGTTCACTCCAAGGCTAGGGACGCGCCTCCGGGCCGCCCACCCGCCAGGACGAGGCGTGTGGTTCCAATTGGAAATTTCCAGAAAATTCCAGGGAGGCTGGCCAGAAGGGAGGGGGGTGGGTCATACTCGGGATGTGCCTGGGTCTACTGTCTTCCTTGGGGCGGCATCCTGCCGACCGGGGCACCCAACTGTCGGTTCCAGGGGGAGCCACCATGTCGGAGACCAAGATTCGCGTCCTCATCGTGGACGATGACCCGGACCAGCTCGCGCTGACGGAGCGCTCGTTGTCCTCGTACAACTTCGAGGTGCGCACCCACCGCTCGTCCCTGGGGGTGTCCAACCTGGTGCGCACCACGGCGCCGGACCTGGTGCTCCTGGACGTGAACATCCCCGCGCTGAGCGGCGACAAGGTGCTCGCGCTGGCCCGGCAGCAGGCGCCGGAGAACACCCGCTTCGTCCTCTACTCCGCCTCCGACGAGTCGAAGCTGCGCGCGCTGGCGCTGGCGGCGGGCGCGGACGGCTACCTGTCCAAGAGCACGCAGGGCGCGGACCTGGCGCGCAAGCTGGAGCGGCTGCACAAGCGCCCGCGCGCCGCCGCCGGCACGTAGCGCCCCCTGGCTCACACGGGGCTCACTCGCCCACGAGCGCGCCGACCTCCAGGAACACCTGCCGGAAGTCGCCCTGCGCGCCCACGAGGCGCAGGTTCTGGGCGAGCCCCCCGGTGGCGCGGAAGAACATCATCGCCTCCGGGGGCGGCCGGATGCGCATCATGCGCGCGGCGTTGCGCGTGAAGTGGTTGCGCATGTCGCGGTTGATGTCGCAGGTGCCGTAGTCATACGGCGCCGTGCGCATGGGCCGCCCGGCGATGTGGAGCACCTCACGCAGCAGCAGCTCCGCCTCCGCCTCCGGCAGCTCCACGGAGAAGCCCACCTCGCGGCACAGGCCCAGCACGTCCAGCGTCTCCAGCCGCAGCGCCTGCTGGAACATGCGGCGGTTGGCCGCGACGAAGCCCGGGCTGAAGCGCTTGATGGAGCCGAAGTCCAACAGGCCCATGCGCCCGTCCGGCATCACCATGAAGTTGCCGGGGTGCGGGTCGGCGTGGATTTCGCCCGCGTCCAGGAAGGGCCCGTAGGTGGCGCGGATGAGCTGGCGCGCGACGCGGAAGCGCGCGGCGTCATCCGGCGACGTCGTCACCCAGTCCTTGAGCGTCTGGCCTTCCAAGAGCTCCAGCGTGAGCACGCGGTGGGCGCTGCGCTCCTCGATGACCTGGGGCACGTACAGGTCCGGCAGCCGCGCCACGCTCTTCGCGAAGCCCCGCGCGAGCTTCGCCTCGCGGCGGTAGTCCAATTCCAGCATGAGCTCGTCGCGGAGCTCCTGGAAGTAGGCGGTGCCGTCCATCATCCGCGACGTCTTGGACACCGTCTTCACGACGAGGCCCAGGTTGTCCATGTCGTGGCCCATGGACACGTCGATGCCGGGGTACTGCACCTTCACGGCGACGGGGCGGCCGTCGTGCAGCACCGCGCGGTGCACCTGGCCCAGAGAAGCGGCGGCGAGCGCGTCCGGGGAGAACTCCTTGAACAGCGCCTCCGGCGGCGCGCCCAGCTCCTCCTGCACCACGCGCGACACCTGCGCGTAGGACATGGCGGGGGCCTGGTTCTGCAGCCGGGCCATCATCTGCCGCACCTCCGGCGTGAGCAGGTCCGGGTCCATGGAGAGGGCCTGGCCCAGCTTCATGGCCGCGCCCTTCATCTCCCCCAGCGTGGCCACCAGCTTCTCCGCGGTGCCCAGACTGAGCAGCTCCGTGGGGCTGGTCCCGGAGAGCTTCCTGGCGCCCGTCTTGAGCACCTCCGAGCCCACGTGCATGGAGAGGCCCGCCAGCTTGCGCAGGCGGTTGAAGCGCCCCTGGGGCGGCAGCTTGTCGTCGGGTTCGGAAGGCATGGGAGAGCAGAGGATTAACGAAGACTCCTCTCCCATACGCAAGACGCCCCCAGGGTGGATGCGAGCCCGGCTCCCCTACCGGGGAGCGGCCGAGCCCCGCACCCGGGCCCGGAGGAAGCGCCAGCGCTTGAGCCCCTCCAGGTCCAGCGGGTCCGCGCGGACCGCCAGCTCATAGGCGGCGAGCGCCTCCTCCAGCCGGCCCACGGACGCGAGCGCGTCTCCGGACAGGCGGTGGACGGCGGCGCGGCCCTCGCGGCCGGTGTTGCCCGCGAGGAAGCGGCGGCGGCACTGCTCCAGCATGGTGGCGGTGAGGCCCGCGGCGAGGCACCGCTCGATGCCCTCCACGTTGCCCAGCGTGGCGTCGTACTCCACGCGCCGCTCCACGTGGCCCAGCGTGTGGAGCGCCCCGGCCACGCGCTCCAGCGCGCGGTCCACCTGGGCGCGCTGGCTGTCCGACAGCGGGCGGGCCTTGAGCAGCTCCAGCGCCCCGCGAGCGCGCTGGGCCGCGGTGCGTACGGACTCCAGCGTGGCGTCGCGCGGCAGCTCCAGCACGGCGTACGGGTCCCCGGCGAGCCGCCGGCGGAACCCCTGGAGGACCCCTTCCGCCTGCGCGTCCTCGGGCGTGGGGATGGCGGCGCTCTGCGCGGACGTCGCGCGCGCGGCGTTGCGAAGCTGGGCCAGCTGGGCCTGGAAGGCGGGGCTGGCGTCGCGCAGCTGCACGCCGAAGCCCGGGGACATGTTCCACGCCTGGGCCTGCTCGGCGGTGACGTGGCGCACCACCTGCGCGGTGCACGGCAGCTCGCCGCCGGGCAGCCGCAGCACCAGCGACACCTCCGACAGGAGCGCGGGAGGCGGGGTGGCCAGCTGGAAGAAGAGGCCGGAGCGGCCCACCCACTCGCCCTTGAGCTCCACGGGGGCCTGCGTGCCCTGGCCGCGCAGGAGCGCGGTGAGCGGCGGGGCGGTGGGCGCGGGCGGCGGCGCGAGCGACGCCTCCAGGGCCGCCCTCAGCTCCGCGGCGGAGGCGAAGCGGTGCTCGGGCCGCTTGGCCAGCGCGCGCAGGAGCACGCGCGACAGGGCCTCCGGCACGGCGGGGTTCAATTCGTGCGGCGGGACGGGCTCCTTCTGCAGGTGGCCCACCAGGATTTCGGCGGCGGTGCGGCCGTAGAAGGGCACCTGGCCGGTGAGCAGCAGGTACGCGAGCACGCCGGCCGCGTAGAGGTCGCTGCGCGCGTCCACGATGCCGTCGCCGCACTGCTCGGGGGCCATGAACTCCGGCGTGCCCAGGAGGACGCCCACCTCGGTGGTCATCTCCCCGGCGGGGCGGGACAGCAGCTTGGCGATGCCGAAGTCGAGCAGCTTCACGCGCTGCTTGCCGCTGGGGCTGGGGACGAGGAAGACGTTGGCGGGCTTCAGGTCGCGGTGGACGATGCCGTGCGAGTGCGCGGCGCCCAGGGCGTCACACACCTGGGCCATCAGCTCCACCACCAGCGCCGGGGCCATGGGGCCGCGGGCGAAGTTGGCCAGGCTGTCACCCTCCAGGTACTCCATGACGAGGTACGGGCGCCCGTCGCGCGAGTCCAGGTCGTAGAGGGTGACGACGTTCTCGTGCTGCACGAGCGTGAGCGTGCGGGCTTCGGAGAGGAAGCGCGCGACGAGATCCGGGGCCTGGGCCAGGTGCGCGTGGAGCACCTTGATGGCCACTCGCTTCTGGATGAGCGTGTGCTCCGCGAGGAACACGGTGCCCATGCCGCCGCGGCCCAGCTCGCGCACGACGCGGAAGCGGCCGAACTCCTGGCCCACGAGGGAAGGCACCACGGGCGTGGGAGACGACATGGGCGTGGGCGGAGCGGGCAGCGACGCCGCGGGTCCCGGCGGCGGCGTGCCGGCGTAGAGAATCGTGCCGCCGTTGAGGTCCAGCCCGCGCATCAGCGTGGGACACGCCTCCGCGTCCGAGTGGGGCTGACCGCAGGAACAGATGAGTGGCGACGGGGCGAGCACGAGGGACCGGTAACCAGGGGAAGGCGAAGTGGGGTTGCGGACAGCGTCAGCGGCCGATGCGAGCGGTGTGCCAGGAACCGGGGTTTTCCGGTTCGCGCGGTCGGGTGCGCCAACCGGTTGATCCGCTTCGCTTTTGCGACACTCGGATGCGACCTGGGTCCCAGTTCATCGGCAGACACCCCTCGGTTTCGGGGAGTTTTTACAGCCCCGGGACGGAACAGTTTTCCGCCCAGCACATCCCAATACGTTCGGCCCGCAAGACCTTGGACGACTTCCGCTCCGCCATCCCCTCAACCGCCCTGCCGCACCGCGAAAGTCCCTTCAAGATGACAGCACGCCGTGCGGGTTTCCAGTGCGCAGCGACACGAACACCCATGTTGGAAAACATCTCGTTCAGTCTCGAAGTAAGCCGTGATTGCGCGGCTGGCTGAGGGAGCCTGGAAGGCCCTGTAGCGCGAGAGGAACGTACGGATCCGATGGTGTCCGGAGCCCGACAAACCGGCCTGGGATGAAGTGTCCTGCGAGGATAACGGGGGTTTCCGGGCTTCTGGCGGGACGCGGCTGCGTGCGGTGGGGACGCGGGGTCCGTCACCCGTCCTGCATCAGCTTCTTCAGCCAGAACCAGCGGCCGTTGGAGCGGAGCGCGCCCGCCAGGAACTCGGAGAAGGAGCTGGCGATCCGGGGGCACAGCGCCGGATCCGGGAAGCCTTCGCGGAAGCCGTCGCGCAGGGGATAGCGGCCGTCGTGCTGCTGGCTCACGTCGAGCAGGACGTAGTTCCCATCGCGGACCTCGCAGAGGGCGTACCAGGACGCGGGCCCTGACCGGTCCGAGTCGTCCTGGCTCATGACGATCCGCGCGCGGCGGAGTTCGGACAGTGGGGCGAAGGAGAACGCGGGGTCGACGCGGTCGAACAGGTCCGCGCCGTCGCAGTGCAGGTAGAAGGCGCGGAGGTCCGGGTCCAGGCGCCAGCCGACGCGTTGCTCGAAGGCATCGAGCTGCGCGGGCGTCGCGGGAGGGCGCGCGTGGTGGAGGCGCGAGACCTCTTCGAGCAGGGCACTCATCGACATGGGGTCATTCGCCATAGGGATAGCTCGGGCCCACGCCGGTCCACGGGGGCTGGTTCGCGTAGCACTGGGCATACAGCCCGTTCAGCGTCTGATGGATGTCCTTGGGGAACGGGAGGATGTTGTCCCAGTCCGTGGGATTGCCACCATGGCTGAGGTCCCGGATGTGGTGGCCCTGGTAGGGCTTCCCGTTGGCCTCGGTGGGCCATGCACCGAAGCGTTCGGCCCAGCGGCCTCGGAATCCGTCGCGGATGTTGTCCCAACGGTCGCGGGCCGCGGCGTTCTGGGCCACGGAGAGCGTGCCGTAGTTGCAGCAGCAGTGCGTCATGCCGAACCGGCTTCCCGCTCGCACGATTGACCCCTCGAAGTCCATCTTCACATCCGCGAGCCACATGCAGCCCTGAAGGACATGGCCGGTGCCAGAGCACCTCTCCCGGCAGTAGTCCATGAGTTGAGCGCTGCACTGCTAGGGGCCGTAGTGGATGACGGTGCGGAACTGGCCTCCACCAGGGACGTTCACCAACGGGCCCATCCACTTTTGGGCATTGGGGGTGGGAGTGGGTGTCGGACCTTCGGCGCATGAGGTGAGGAGCAATACACTCGCCAGCACCGTGAACTGCCACCGAGTTTCAACCCACGCTCCGCTCCGAAGAGCGGAGCGACCGGGACGTTGCAGGGCGGGCGCGCGGAGGCGGAGCGCCTGGGGCGGCGCCTTGCCGATGCCGTCCGCAAGGTGATGCGCGAGGAGATGGCCCCCGGGGGCATGACGTACACGTTCGTCCGGGGGAGGTAGGCGGGAGGCGCCGCAACCATACCCGTCAAGGTGGGTGAGCAGCCCAGCCTCTCACGTCGTCCTGGTTGCCGAGTTCCAGGAGGGCGTTACGCGGGTAGTTCTCCAGGTTCTCCCCCAGCCACCGCTCTCCGGGCCGGGTGAGGTGGAAGCGCAGCGTGCAGGCGTTGCTGCACCCGAGGATGGTGGTGAAGAGCTTCTCCGCTGGTAGCACGCGCTGCAGCTCCAGGGCGAGCCTGAGGCCGTAGCCCACCTGCTCCTTCAGCGGCAGCCGGCGCTCCCACGGCTCCTCGTCGAGGTTGCCCACGAAGTCGGAGACGTGCACCTTGTTCGCGAAGCACTCGTAGCCGGTGGCATCCGGGAAGGTGGGGTGGACGGCCGGGGCAGACTCCAGCGCCTTCCGCCGCCACACCCAGAGGCCATGTCTGCCGACGACACCCTCAGCAAGCAGCGCCTGCATCCTCGGGGTGAGCGGGCGCGACTGCACCGCCTGTACCTGGGCGTTTCGCAGGTACGCCTGCATCAGCACGTTCAACCTCACGGGGCCACCTCGCCCAGGTAGTACAGCCCCTTCTGGACGGACGAGGCAAACCTGGCGTCCGTCGTCAGCAACTCGTTCACCCAGTTGGGCGCGTTGGTGAAGCTGCGCGTGGTGGGGTTGTACAGGTACTTCGCCCCCGTCTGCGCATCCTGGAAGTGGAGCTGTCCGGGACGCACTCCGGGCGCCGGGTTCTCCACATCAAGGCGGACCCTCCCCTTCTGCCACAACGTCTTGCTGTCGATGCGCGTTCCGCGCGCGCCGAGCATCCGCTTCGCGGGCGCGTCGGCACCACAGCCCTCGTAGGCTCCCGGGTGTCGCTTGAGGCAACAGGACACCGTGCTATCCGACTGGTTGCACTCGGTGGCGGGGATGACGGCCGCCCCACACCCGCCCCAGAGACTGGCCAGCAGGCACACCAGCAACGCGCGCGGGTTCGACATCGGCTCCCCCTTGCCCTCGGCGTTAGTCGCAGGGCGGAGGAGAAGCGTGCGCGCTCGTCATCGCGCCGTGGCAGGGGGCCGTGCGACACCGTGTCCATTCACAGACAAGCGGCCCGCTCCGCGCCCATTGGGGGACGGAGGAGCCGTACTGCCGGGCAGGAAATCCGACTGTCCGACTCGAATCGCGCGCGGAGGGGGACGGGCCCGCGTCAAACGCTTGCATGGCGAACGCCTGCCGAAGTATTCGCGTCAACTGTTGCGACGACTGTTTGAGAGCGCTGGGCCAAGCTCAGAGCGACGCCCGCAGGCCCGTGAGAGCCTCGCTCGTCACTGGTGTTTCAACCCACGCTCCGCCCCGAAGAGCGGAGCGACCCAGCCCGCGAGCACCTTGGCCAGCCCGGCGACGTTTCAACCCACGCTCCGCTCCGAAGAGCGGAGCGACGTCGCGCAGGTACGTGCCGAAGGCGCGCGGGTCCTTGTTTCAACCCACGCTCCGCGCCTAAGAGCGGAGCGACTGGGCCTCAAAGAGGCTGCGACAGCAACAGGCGTAGTTTCAACCCACGCTCCGCCCCGAAGAGCGGAGCGACCGATGCGCTCGCCAAGCCGCTCCGCGTCCTCGCGGTTTCAACCCACGCTCCGCCCCGAAGAGCGGAGCGACGAAGACGCTCGCGGGCCGCGTCCAGGTGGCGGAGTTTCAACCCACGCTCCGCCCCGAAGAGCGGAGCGACAGGGCCGCGCCCTCGGCGGACGCCTCGTTGAAGGCGTTTCAACCCACGCTCCGCCCCGAAGAGCGGAGCGACTGACTCCCGCTCGCGTCGGCCTGTCCATCCTCGTGTTTCAACCCACGCTCCGCCCCGAAGAGCGGAGCGACCGCGGGTATTCGCCCCCGCCCACGGAGTCAGAGGTGTTTCAACCCACGCTCCGCCCCGAAGAGCGGAGCGACGACTTCCGGGTCGGTATCGCCCGGCTGGTGGGTGTTTCAACCCACGCTCCGCCCCGAAGAGCGGAGCGACTTCCACCGACTGGATGGCCCCAGCCCGCGTGCCCGTGTTTCAACCCACGCTCCGCCCCGAAGAGCGGAGCGACACCCCATCGAGTCGTGGGCCTTCGCGTTCCTCATGGTTTCAACCCACGCTCCGCCCCGAAGAGCGGAGCGACAGCCTCGCGAAGCCGCCGCGCAAGGGCGGGTGGGTGTTTCAACCCACGCTCCGCCCCGAAGAGCGGAGCGACTCCAGCAGGGCATCGAGGACCGGAACAAGCGCCAGTTTCAACCCACGCTCCGCCCCGAAGAGCGGAGCGACTGGTCCCCGCGCGCGACGTCCGGGCGGCGATGGTTTCAACCCACGCTCCGCCCCGAAGAGCGGAGCGACGACTTCCTGGCCCGGTGGATTCAGCGCGCGGACTGGTTTCAACCCACGCTCCGCCCCGAAGAGCGGAGCGACGACGACGGTCCGCACGGCGAACTTGCGGAACGCGTTTCAACCCACGCTCCGCCCCGAAGAGCGGAGCGACCCCACCGGCGCCACCGCGCCGCAGGCCCAGGGCGGGTTTCAACCCACGCTCCGCCCCGAAGAGCGGAGCGACGTGGACAGCCTGAAGCTCTCCATCAAGCCGGAGGTTTCAACCCACGCTCCGCCCCGAAGAGCGGAGCGACCCGACGCATCGGCGTCATGGCCATGGTGGGAGGGTTTCAACCCACGCTCCGCCCCGAAGAGCGGAGCGACACACGCTCACGTACCTCCAGTTCAAGACCAACGTGTTTCAACCCACGCTCCGCCCCGAAGAGCGGAGCGACGGTGGACATGGCGAGGTTTCAGATGCTGGGGATGCGGTTTCAACCCACGCTCCGCCCCGAAGAGCGGAGCGACAGCACCCACCCAAGGAGCAGGACATGATCGACGTGTTTCAACCCACGCTCCGCCCCGAAGAGCGGAGCGACATGACTTCGTGGTGTTCCATCTGGCCAAGCTCGTGTTTCAACCCACGCTCCGCCCCGAAGAGCGGAGCGACCGGCAGCGGCGTGCGGTAGGCCACGACTTCCTCGGTGTTTCAACCCACGCTCCGCCCCGAAGAGCGGAGCGACGCTACCGGTGAGCGCCGCATTCAGGCCCAGCGTGTTTCAACCCACGCTCCGCCCCGAAGAGCGGAGCGACACCGGCCACCGCACCCCGTGCAGCGCCGTTGCTTGTTTCAACCCACGCTCCGCCCCGAAGAGCGGAGCGACCTCGTCGGACAAGACGGGGAGCCGCCTCTGGACGCTGTTTCAACCCACGCTCCGCCCCGAAGAGCGGAGCGACGCTCTGCGCCCGGCGCGGCATGGCCATTCAGAAGTTTCAACCCACGCTCCGCCCCGAAGAGCGGAGCGACCGTCGCGCTCGGCGCGGGACGCCTTGGCCGTGTAGTTTCAACCCACGCTCCGCCCCGAAGAGCGGAGCGACCCTCCGGGTTCACCATCAAATCCGCGGTGGTGATGTTTCAACCCACGCTCCGCCCCGAAGAGCGGAGCGACAGCCGTGGTGAACTGCACTGGAGGCGCCCCGAGGTTTCAACCCACGCTCCGCCCCGAAGAGCGGAGCGACAGGACGTCCTGGTCCGCGACGAACACCGGTTCGGTGTTTCAACCCACGCTCCGCCCCGAAGAGCGGAGCGACCACAGACCCAGCGCGCCGCGACTTCGTGTCCAAGGTTTCAACCCACGCTCCGCCCCGAAGAGCGGAGCGACTGTCGCACTGGGGCAGCATTTACCACTACCAGGAGTTTCAACCCACGCTCCGCCCCGAAGAGCGGAGCGACGTAGACGCGAGCCGCACGGGCCGGACCGTACTCGTTTCAACCCACGCTCCGCCCCGAAGAGCGGAGCGACAATCCAACGCGTTTCCGGACACCATCCCGCCGGAGTTTCAACCCACGCTCCGCCCCGAAGAGCGGAGCGACACCGGCCACCGCACCCCGTGCAGCGCCGTTGCTTGTTTCAACCCACGCTCCGCCCCGAAGAGCGGAGCGACAGCATGGGCCCCGATGCGCTGCGTGAGCTGGACGTTTCAACCCACGCTCCGCCCCGAAGAGCGGAGCGACCGCTGCACCAGGTGCCCCTATGAGGCCCTGGCGCGTTTCAACCCACGCTCCGCCCCGAAGAGCGGAGCGACGCGGGCATCCCCGGCGCCGTCGTGAACGAGATGGTTTCAACCCACGCTCCGCCCCGAAGAGCGGAGCGACCCGCGTCGGCGGGGTGCTGGCCCGGGCCCTGGAGTTTCAACCCACGCTCCGCCCCGAAGAGCGGAGCGACGCTTCGCTCGGGCCGTGTCCGGCCAGACGCGACGTTTCAACCCACGCTCCGCCCCGAAGAGCGGAGCGACACGAGCGTGGGCGCCGCCAGCGAGCCGTCCGAGAAGTTTCAACCCACGCTCCGCCCCGAAGAGCGGAGCGACCGACGAGGGCGCCGTGCCGCTCCGTCACCCGCTCGAAGTTTCAACCCACGCTCCGCCCCGAAGAGCGGAGCGACTCCGTCCTCCGCAAGTCCAGCAGGTCAACCCACATGGGTTTCAACCCACGCTCCGCCCCGAAGAGCGGAGCGACGGGAAAGCGCTCGCCTCGGCCAGCATCTCCTGTTTCAACCCACGCTCCGCCCCGAAGAGCGGAGCGACAGGCGCGCTGGAAGGCGGAGGGCTGGGAGTCGGAGTTTCAACCCACGCTCCGCCCCGAAGAGCGGAGCGACGGATCAGGCGGCGCACGGCCTTCTGCGCCTCCGTGTTTCAACCCACGCTCCGCCCCGAAGAGCGGAGCGACGGGGGCAGGGCGGGCTACTTCGAGTGGAGTTCGATGTTTCAACCCACGCTCCGCCCCGAAGAGCGGAGCGACGCCCTGCTCCAGCCAGCCCCAGACGACGGACGCCATGTTTCAACCCACGCTCCGCCCCGAAGAGCGGAGCGACGTCCTCTCCGGACATGGCCTACCCTCGCCCCCCGGTGTTTCAACCCACGCTCCGCCCCGAAGAGCGGAGCGACCGGCCGAAGTGGGTTCTGGGTGCTGCGCTGGGTACTAGTTTCAACCCACGCTCCGCCCCGAAGAGCGGAGCGACGTCGACGCTGAGAAGCAGACGGTGACCGCCTCGTGGTTTCAACCCACGCTCCGCCCCGAAGAGAGGAGCGACCTCGCGGTCCCCGCTGGCGTCCATGGCCTCAAAGTTTCAACCCACGCTCCGCCCCGAAGAGCGGAGCGACTGGCCGGGCTGACGCGGCCCCCGCCTCGGCTGGAGTTTCAACCCACGCTCCGCCCCGAAGAGCGGAGCGACGACGGCAGCCCGCTGAAGCCGGGCCTCAACGAGGTGTTTCAACCCACGCTCCGCCCCGAAGAGCGGAGCGACCGACATCAAGCTTGTCCCGATGATCGGCAAGCTGTTTCAACCCACGCTCCGCCCCGAAGAGCGGAGCGACGGGGGCAGGCAGGGAACGCAGCGCGGCGGATTCGTGTTTCAACCCACGCTCCGCCCCGAAGAGCGGAGCGACCCTACTGGTCACAACCTATGAATTTTCCAAAGAAATCCGCCCTTTTCCGCGAACCTCCAGGTCCGGAGGTCTCCACTTGACAGAAAGAACGGCACCGTCCGTGCAACCTCCTGTCCCCGCTCGGGATTTCCCGAGCGCGAACCTCCGGCGGGCCCTCCATCGGGACAGGTTCGCGCCGCCCCTCACACGATGAGCGGCCCCGTCGGGTCGAGCGGCGGTCTCACTCCGTGGTGCTCGCACCGGGCCTCCTCGTCCGCGTGCAGGAAATAGAAGCGCAGGCTGTCCTTCGTCAGCTCCGCCTCCTCCAACAACCGCTGACGCAGGGCCACCCATTCACGCTTCCCCACGCGGCACTCGAAGAGCGAGTACTGCACCCGCACCCCGTGGTCCTTGCATGCCTCCGCGATCCGCCGCAGCCGCCGTGCCCCCGCCGCGTCATCGTTCGCCACGTCGTAGCAGACCAGCACGAGCATCCGTCACCTCACCCGGAAGGGCGGATACGCCTCCAGGTCGCCCCGGATGACCCGCGCCAGCAACAACGCCTGGAGGTGCGGCACCCGCCCCCAGGGCACCTGCTGCCCCAGGAACTCGTGCTGGACCTCCACCTGCTTCGCCTCCTGGTACGCCACCAGGAACGTGCGCCTCGCCGCGTCGCTCATCCGCCACCCGCCCGCCACGTCCTCCACGAAGTCCCTCGGCCCCACCTGCCCCCGGTTCACCAGCGACAACACCAGCCGGTCCACCACCGCCGCCCGCAGCTCCTCCATCAGGTCCAACGCCAGCGACAGCCGCCCTGGCCGCTCCTCGTGCAGATACCCCGCCGCCGCGTCCAGCCCCACCCCCGC
>NZ_RAWC01000460.1:0-1143 GCF_003611685.1 Corallococcus sp. CA049B
GGCCCCGCCCAATCCGTCCGCTCCCAGCCAGCCGGAGGCCCTGGAGGGCGCGCCGGAGCCCCTGGAGTCGGGCGCGGGCCATCCGGAAGGCCCGGACGGTTCGGACATGGACGACGAGGAGCCGGAGTCCGCCAGCGGCGAGTACGAGCTGGACGGCGAGGCCCCGTCGGGCCGCCCGCCCAAGCCAACGCTCCACTGAGGGGCGCGGCGTGCCCAGGCAGGGAAGGTTCTTCCCCTGCCCCCCGCCTTTCAACATCCGCCCCGTAGGATTTACGTCCTCCGGCCGCCCTTCAGGGCACCCCCATTGCCCAAGTGGGCGGATTCATTGGGAACCAGCAACCGTCTGGCGTTGGCAAAGCCCTTGCTATGTCTTTGTTCGCGATGCGGACGACAACGGACATGGCGGCGGAGCGGGGACGGAAGAAGGCCGGGGCGGCCCGGGTCTTCAGCAAGCAGCCGGAGCGCATCGCGGCCCTGTGGCGGCGGATGCGGCTGGCGGCACACGAGGGCCAGGGCGTTCCGGGCGCGAGCCTGCTGGACGGACTGGTGGAGCCCTTCGTCCGGGAGCTGGGGCTGACGCTGGAGGGCGTGGAGTCCAGCCCCTGGAGCCGCACCCGCGCGGTGCTGCGCCTGGCGCCGGAGCGTGGCGCGCGGGCCCTGCACGACGAGTTCGCGCTGCTGCGGCGGTGCCTGGTGGACGCCCTGGAGGTGCTGGGCGGCGGAGACACGGAGCGCCAGCGCATCAACCGCGCGATTGACGAGGCCGTGGACAGCGCGGTGGCGCTGCTCCAGCGGATGGCGGACCCGAAGGCGGATGGGCCCCGGGTGCCGTTCGGCGGTCTGGTGGTGGAGTACTTCGAGCGGCCGTCCCACGCGCGCCGGGCCCCCATGGGCCGCCGCGACGAGCGGTCCGCCATGCACTGAGTTTGAAGTCGACACGCAGGGATTCGACGGCGCGCGGGAAGGCGCCAGGGTTTTGTTGCAAGGGTTTGCCGATCCGTCCGGCTTGACACTCCTCATTGAGGAAGGGTCCGGGGGCTGGCGGGAGGGTGCGCTGTCATGGATGGGGGTCCGTGACGCGCCTTGAGGGTGCGTGTTCCCGCTCGGGGGAGCGGTGAGCCGCACACAGTCGAACGCCGGAAC
>NZ_RAWC01000461.1:0-1141 GCF_003611685.1 Corallococcus sp. CA049B
TGGTAGCGCACTCGCACCTGCTGGAATCACTGCCCGCCTTCAGCGCGCAGGCGGTGTGCCTGGACCGTGAAGAGGAATGGGCGGAGGAGTCCTGCTGCCCCGTGACGTCGGAGGTGCGCCCGGAGAACGTGGCGTACCTCATCTACACGTCGGGAAGCACGGGCCGTCCGAAGGGCGTGGCGGTGACGCACCGGAACGCGGTGGCCTTCCTGTCATGGGCGACGGAGACGTTCACGGAGGAGGAGACGAAGGCGGTGCTCGCGGCGACGAGCCTGAACTTCGACCTCTCCGTCTTCGAACTCTTCGCGCCGCTGGTGCGAGGAGGCAGCGTGGTGGTGGTGCGCAACGCGCTGCATCTGGCGGAGGAGAAGCCGGAAGCGGAGGTGACGCTCATCAACACAGTGCCCTCGGCGATGGCGCAGTTGGTGCGGCTGAGCGCCGTGCCGCCGTCGGTCCAGGTCATCAACCTCGCGGGCGAAGCGTTGCCGGAGACGCTGGCGAAGGCCGTGTACGCGGTACCGACGGTGAAGAAGCTCTACAACCTGTACGGCCCGTCGGAAGACACGACGTATTCAACGTGGTCGCTGGTGGGGCGGAATGAGGTGCCGAACATCGGCCGGCCCCTCACCAACACGCGGGCCTACGTGCTGGACAAGTACCTCCAGCCGGTGCCGGTGGGCGTGGCGGGAGAGTTGTTCCTGGCGGGAGAAGGCCAGGCACGGGGCTACCTGCTGAGGCCGGAGCTGACGGCGGAGAAGTTCCTGCCAGAGGTGTACGGCCCCGAAGGCAGCCGCATGTACCGCACGGGAGACCGGGTGCGGTACCGGACGGACGGAGTGCTGGAGTACCTGGGCCGGGTGGACTTCCAGGTGAAGGTGCGAGGCTTCCGCATCGAGCTTGGCGAAGTGGAGTCCGCGCTGCGCCAGCAGGAGACGGTGAAGGAAGCGGTGGTAGTGGCGAAGGGGGAGGGCGCGGAGAAGCGGCTCGTGGCGTACGTGGCGCCGAAGGCGGGCGCGACGCTGGAAGCGGAGGCACTGAAGGCGAGCCTGCGTCAGCGGCTGCCGGAGTACATGGTGCCCGGAGCGGTGGTGGTGCTGGAGGCGCTGCCGCTCAACTCCAACGGCAAGGTGGACCGCAAGGC
>NZ_RAWC01000462.1:0-1108 GCF_003611685.1 Corallococcus sp. CA049B
GGCCACCCCAAACCGCATTCCCCTTGCGCCCCTCCCCTCCGGCCGAGCATGACTCGCCCGAGGCGGCGCGGGCCCATCCTTGGGGGACACACCCGTTGCCGGAAGCCACTCATCGGGAGCCACTCATGGCGATGCGCTTCAAGAACCTGGATGGCAGCGGACCGCAGGCCTTCACCCGCGTCTTCAAGTGGGCCGTCACGGACAAGCTCGTGGGCAGGCGCCGCAGCGCGCCCGCGCGCGCGGTCGTGCCGCACGTGGAGCCGGACCTGGCGGTGCTCGCCACCCCGCCCGCCCCGGGCGAGGGCGCCCGCCTGACGTGGCTGGGCCATGCGAGCTGGCTGGTGCAGCTGGATGGCGTGTCGCTGCTCATCGACCCGGTGCTGCGCGACGCCATCAACGTCATCATCCGCCGCAACGTGCCGCCCGGCGTGCCGGTGGAGAAGCTGCCGCGCATCGACGCGAGCCTGGTGAGCCACAACCACTACGACCACCTGGACCTGCCCACGCTCAAGCAGGTGGGCGCCCGCATCGTCACCGGCCTGGGCCACGCGCCGGTGTTCCAGGGCCAGGGCCTGCCCTTCCACGAGCTGGACTGGTGGGAGTCCACGCAGGTGGGGCCCGTGCGCGTGCACTACGTGCCGTCCCAGCACTGGAGCCGCCGCGGCCTGCACGACGCCAACCAGATGCTCTGGGGCGGCTTCGTGGTGGAGGGCTCGAGCGCGCGCGTCTACCACTCCGGCGACACCGCCTACTTCCAGGGCTTCAAGGATATTGGCGCCAGGTTCCCCAAGCTGGACGCGGCGCTGCTGCCCATTGGCGCCTACGACCCCGCGTGGTTCATGCGGTTGCAGCACATGAACCCGGAGGAGGCGGTGCAGGCCTTCGAGGACCTGGGCGCGATGGCCTTCTTCGCCATGCACTGGGGCACGTTCAAGCTCACGGACGAGCCGCTGGACGAGCCCCCCGCCCGCCTGGATGCCGAATGGCTGCGGCGGGGCTGGCCGCGCGACCGCGTGCACGTGCTGCCCGTGGGCGGCACACACACCGTGCGGCACGGTTGAGCGCTGGCGGGGCTTGTGGTCTCAAGCGGGCATGCTCCTGCCCACCC
>NZ_RAWC01000463.1:0-1094 GCF_003611685.1 Corallococcus sp. CA049B
CAGGCCGAGGGACCGCGAGCCACGGGCGGCGGCGTCGGCATGGAGGCGATGCTCGGCACCGCCGGCGGCATGGCGGGAGGCATCGCGGGTGAAGCGCTCGCGGCGGGCGGAACGACAGGCGCGATGCGGGGCGTCGACGCGGGAGCCCCGGGAGGCGTCACCGCGCCCACGGCTGGCGTCGTGGCGGTGGGACGCGCAGCGGCGGGAGCCTGGGGCGGAGTCACCGCGCCCACGGTCGGCGTCGTGGCGGTGGGCCGGGCGGTGGCGGGAGCCTGGGGCGGAGTGACCGCGCCGACGGCCGGCGTCGTGGTGGTGGGACGCGCAGCTGCTGGAGCCTGGGGCGGAGTCACCGCGCCCACGGCTGGCGTCGTGGTGGTGGGACGCGCAGCGGCGGGAGCCTGGGGCGGAGTCACCGCGCCCACGGCTGGAATCGCGGTCACGGTCGCACGAGGCGTGGCGGGCCCTGCCGGAGCCTGGGGCGGAGTCACCGCGCCCACGGCCGGTGTCGCGGTGGTCGGCCGGGCGGCGGAAGGAGCCTGGGGCGGGGTCACCGCGCCGACCGCAGGCATGGCGGTCGCGGTGGGCCGGGTCTGCGCGGTCGTCACCGGTGGCGCGGACGCGACGCCAACGGAAGGAACCCCCGACACCGTGGGCCGTGCCGCGGCAGGGGCACCCACAGGGGCGATGCCCGGCGGCGCCCCTCGGGGATCGGCCCCCATGGGCGCGAGGCCCGCGGGCGTGGGACGCGGAGGCGCCCCCGTCGTGGGTGCTCCCGCGCGAGGCGCGGACGGCACACCGCTGGACGACGCAGGCCGAGCCGTCGCCGGAGCCACGGGCGGAACACCACCCGCAGAGGGCGCTACGGGCGGAACCTGACCCGACGCCGGTCGAGCCGTCGCGGGAGCCACCGAAGGAACCTGACCCGACGCAGGCCGAGCCGTCGCGGGAGCCACCGAAGGCACCTGACCCGATGCGGGCCGAGCCGTCGCCGGAGCCGCGGGTGCCACCGAAGGCACCTGACCCGACGCGGGCCGGGCCGTCGCTGGCGCCTGTGGGGGCGCGACGGGGGGCGGCGTGGCGCGGGCCACCGGTGC
>NZ_RAWC01000464.1:0-1094 GCF_003611685.1 Corallococcus sp. CA049B
TCACCGATGCGCGAGTGCGGGTGCGTCTGCACGCGCAGCAGCATGTCGGCCAGGTACGTCTCGGGATTGACGCCGTTGGCCTCGCAGGTGGCGACGAGGGCATAGAGGCCGGCGAGATTCGCCCCCGCGGCCTCGTGGCCGACGAAGAGAAAGTTTTTACGACCCAGGGCCGCCTTGCGCAGCGCCGCCTCGGAGCGGTTGTTGTCCAGGGGCAGGCGCGCGTCGGAAGAGAATCGCGTCAGGGCGTCCCACTGCTTCAGCGCGCAGGAAAGGGCCTGGCCCAGAGGCCCCTTGGGCAGGTGGCGCGGGGCCTGGGATTCCATCCACGCACGCAGCGCCGTGAGGACGGGGAGACTCTGCTGCTGGCGCAGCTCGCGGTGCGCGTCCGTGCGCACGATGCCCGCTTCGCGGGCCAGGGCTTCCACGCGGTAGAGGGCGAGGATAAAGTCCAGGGCCTCGCGGGCCTCGGGCGCGATGGGGAGCGCGTCGAAGAAGCGGCGGCGCACGTGAGCCCAGCACCCGACGCGCACGCGGCCTTCGGGCAGCGTCACCGCGTTGTAGCCGGTATAGGCATCCACCACGAGGGCGCCCCGGGTGCCGCCCAGGACTTCCTTCGGCGTCGTGCTGGCCCGGCCGAGGCTGAAGCGGTAGCCCAAGAGCCACTCGCCCGCGTGCGTCTGGGTGAGGAAAGTCCAGAGGTAGCCTTGCTTCGTCTTCTTCACGTCCAGCACGCGCACGGGCGTCTCGTCGGCCCACACCACGTCCGCGGACGCAATGCATTGCAAGAGGTGCTGGGACAGAGGCAGCAGGACGGAGGCGGCCTGGTGGAAGAGGTCCGTCAGGGTGCTGCGACTCATGGGCACGCCACTTCGCTCCACGCGCTGCGCCAGCCGGTGCAGCGGCATGGCGTCCGCGCACTTGGAAACCACCACGTGGGAGAGGAAGCCGGGGCCGTACTCGCCCCGGTCCACCACCCGGGCTGGAGGTGGGGCGGTGACGACGCCCCGGCCGCACGCGCACGCGAGGACTTCCTGCACGTGCACCTGCTTCTCGAAGCGGGCCGGCACGTACTCGTACACCACCGAGGTGCGGCC
>NZ_RAWC01000465.1:0-1076 GCF_003611685.1 Corallococcus sp. CA049B
GCATGACGCCGTCGGTTCGTCCGGGGATGGCGCCCGTGCCGCCCGCCGCGCCTCGCGCCGCCGCGCCCCGCCCGCCCGCGCAGGCTCCGGCCGCCGCGCCCACCGTGCGCGCGCCCACGGGTCCCGCGCCCCACGCGGATGCGACGCTTCGCGCGGCGGCTCCGACCGCGCGTCCTGCTTCGCCGCAGGCGGCTCCGGTGGCGCGTCCTGCTTCGCCCCAGGTGGATGCATCGCAAGCGGATGCGACGATTCGCGCGGCGGCTCCGGCTGCGCGTCCGACCCAGGCCGAGCGCGCCCCCGCGCCGCACGCGGAGGGTCAGCCGGTCCGGGCGCCCGCGCAGCAGGCTTCCCGGGCCGCGGCCCCCATGCCTCCTCGCGCCACGCCTCCCGCGGGGAGCGCGCCCGCTGGCGCCGTGCTGCCTCCGCGTCCCGCCGCGCCGCCTCCGGGTGTGGCACCGGTGGCCGCCGTGCCCCCGCGCGCCGCGCCCACCGCGGCCCTGTCGGAGCCGGGCTTCCAGAACCCTGGCGTCGCCGTGCCTCGCGCCGCGCAGCCTCCGGCGGCCCCCTCGGAGCCCCGCCCGGGCTCCGCGCCCACGCCGGCCTACGGCACGGAGCCGCACATTCCGCGCCCCCAGGCCGCCTCAGGCCAGCCTCGTGGCAACGCCGCCCAGGGGGCGCCCGGGCTGCCTCGCATGGACGCGCCGGCCCAGGCCGCCTCGGGCCAGCCGCGTGGCCACGCCCAGGCCTCTGGCCTTCCGCACATGGATTCGGCCTCGCAGGCCCAGGCCCCCGGCCTGCCCCGGATGGGTGGCGCACAGGCCCAGGCCCCCGGTCTTCCCCGCCCCGCCGCCGGACCGTCGGCCGCCGAGCACTGGGATGCACCGCAGGCGTCTTCCGGCCTGCCCTTGATGGATGCTCCCGCGCAGGCCTCCGGTCCGTCTCGCCGGGACGCCGCTCCGGGACTTCCCGTCATGGAGGACCCGGCCATCCTGCCCCCGCTGGAGACGCCGGCCTTCGCGGCGTCCCCGGCGCATGCTCCGGGAGTGTCTCGCATGGAAGCCTCGCCCGCCCCTGCC
>NZ_RAWC01000466.1:0-1028 GCF_003611685.1 Corallococcus sp. CA049B
GCCCGTCACGTCCGTGGTGCGGAAGTAGAACTGCGGACGGTACCCCTTGAAGAACGGGGTGTGGCGGCCGCCCTCTTCCTTCGACAGCACGTAAATCTGCGCCTTGAACTTCGTGTGCGGCGTGATGCTGCCCGGCTTCGCCAGCACCTGGCCGCGCTCCATGTCCTCGCGCTTGAGGCCACGAACCAGCGCGCCGATGTTGTCGCCCGCCCGGCCCTCGTCCAGCAGCTTGCGGAACATCTCCACGCCCGTCACCACCGTCTTCTGCGTCGCGCGCAGACCGACGACTTCCACTTCCTCGCCCACCTTGATGATGCCGCGCTCCACGCGACCCGTGGCCACCGTGCCGCGGCCGGCGATGGAGAACACGTCTTCCACCGGCATCAGGAAGGGCTTGTCCGTCGCGCGCTGCGGCGTCGGGATGTAGGCGTCCACCGCCTCCATCAGCTTCAGAATGGCCGGCTCGCCGATGTCGCTGGTGTCACCCTCCAGCGCCTTCACCGCGGAGCCGGGGATGATGGGGATGGTGTCGCCGGGGAACTCGTACTTCTTGAGCAGGTCGCGGACTTCCATCTCCACGAGCTCGCGCAGCTCGGGGTCGTCCAGCAGGTCCACCTTGTTCAGGAAGACCACGATGTAGGGCACGCCCACCTGGCGCGCCAGCAGGATGTGCTCGCGCGTCTGCGGCATCGGGCCGTCCGCCGCCGACACCACCAGGATGGCGCCGTCCATCTGCGCCGCGCCCGTGATCATGTTCTTCACGTAGTCGGCGTGCCCCGGGCAGTCGACGTGCGCGTAGTGACGGTTCTTCGTCTTGTACTCCACGTGCGCCGTGGAGATGGTGATGCCGCGCTCGCGCTCTTCCGGCGCCTTGTCAATCTGGTCGTACGCCAGGAACGTGGCGCCGCCCGTCTTGGCCAGCACCTTCGTGATGGCCGCCGTCAGCGACGTCTTGCCGTGGTCCACGTGCCCAATCGTTCCGATGTTCACGTGGGGCAGGCTGCGATCGAACTTTTCCTTGGACATGA
>NZ_RAWC01000467.1:0-960 GCF_003611685.1 Corallococcus sp. CA049B
CTGAAGCATCCCCTCATCTAAATCAGATAAGTCCGAAGGTTTCTCGGAAGACGGCGTGCTCGCGAACGAGTTGCGCGAATCGCTCCACCAACGGGCGGAGTCGTTCATCGCTCATGCGCGGCATGGCCATGAAATAGTAGGTGCCTTGGGTGAAGAGCGAGTGCGTACGCCGCTTCACCGTATTCACCTTCAAATGCTTGTCGTAACCCAGCGCCTCGCCCGCGGCTCCCAGCAGCGTCAGAAGAACCTGGGCCAGGGCACTGACGAGCAGCAACCTGTCTCGACGCTCGGGCGTCTTCACGCGCACCTGCTTCAGCCCCATGCCAAACTTGAGGTCCTTCACGTCCCGGAACGTCTCCTCGATGGTGAATCTCCGGGCGTAGACGTCCAGCACCTCCTGGGCCGTAGCTTCCGTGAGGCTGGTAGCCAGGCACCAGGAGTCCTTCATGCCCTTGCGTTTCACACACACCACGGCCCCCACCTGCGCCATGGCCGCGGTGACGCGTGCACCTCGAAGTATCTTCGCGCGCCCGCCTTCTGGGACCCACTCGGCCGCGCGCTTCGTCTCCTCATCCTCGGACGTGACAAGCATGTCCGCACGGAAACGCACCACGTACTCGAAACCCAGTTGCCGCAGCAGCGCGTAGAACTTCGCATCCGCGAAGCCCCGGTCCGCCACCACCGTCACCTTCACCTCCGAGGCAATCAGCTCGCGCAGTCGCTGAAGCGTCTGGTCCTCCACCAGTTGCCGGTTGCCTATGGAGGCGGACTTCACCAGCGTCGTCCACAAGAGCGGCGTGGCCCGCCCATGCCGGGTGATGAGGCTGGCCACGAGCGTCTCCTGGTCGTCCTGCTCGAAGTCCGTCCAGTCCAGCGCGATGACCGCCTCGGTCCGCTCCGCCAGCACGAAGGGCACCCAGGACGCGAAGAGCTTCCAGACGTCGAAGCCTCCATTCGACA
>NZ_RAWC01000468.1:0-953 GCF_003611685.1 Corallococcus sp. CA049B
ATGTCGTACTCGAGCGTGGCCACCTGCTCGCCGTTGTCGCCCGGGGTGACGGAGACGAGCTTCACGCGGTTGTGGCGCTCGCCGCCGGGGGCGCGGCGGAAGAGGGTGCCCAGGGCGTCCGGCGTGGTGAGCTCGGTGCCCAGGGACCACGTCTCGCCGGGGCGCACGGGGTCGCGCGGCAGCTCCAGCACCAGCGTGGCCAGGTTGCGCGCGGGGCCCTGGAGCCCGTCGATGATGAAGCCGCGGTCGCTGAAGGTGGCGTCCTCGCCCGCGCCGGCGTTGGGCGTCACGCGCAGCTGGCGCTCACCGGATTTGTCCAGCACGAGCACGTACATGGACTCGGTGGGGACGGCGGCCTTGGCGGCGGCCTTGGGCGCCTCGTCGGCGGGGGCGGCCTTGGCGCCCTTCTTCTTGGCGGCCTTCGGCGCCGGGGCGGACTCGGGGACGGCCGCGTTGCGGTCCAGCGCCAGGTTGAGCCGGAAGGAGACGGGCGCGTCCTGGACCAGCTTCCAGCGCAGCACGACGGCGTCCTTGGGGACGGCGGGCGCGGCGGGAACGGGAGCGGCCTCCTCGGGCTCGGGCGCGGTGGCCCCCGGCGGGCGCGGGATGGGCTCCAGCTTGCCCGGCGCCTCCTGCTTGCAGGCGGTGAACGCGAGGGCGACAAGCAGACCGGACAGACTTCGCTTCACGGGACACTCCTGGGTGACCGTCGCGGGATAGCGGAGCGGACGGCGGTTGTAAAAGGGAGAACGGGCTTTGACGCGGCCCGACGAAGTTGGGGGGTCATGGAAAATCCGGCATGCAGGCGCGCAGGCCGTCCGGCGCGGTGGGGGGCGGTTCACCGGCGATGGACGCGAGGAGCGCGAGCTCGCTCGGTCCGGGCAGCGAGCCTCCGCAGGCGCCGGGGCAGGCCGCCACCTGCTCGTTGAAGCGCCTGCAATAGACCTCGATGG
>NZ_RAWC01000469.1:0-947 GCF_003611685.1 Corallococcus sp. CA049B
CTCTTGGGTCGGGAGTGGCCACGTCCTATTATTTCTAAGCCGCCCCCGGCCCACGTCGAGCGTGGTGAGGCCCACCGTTCGCTGCCTCACTGCCCCCTCAGGCGAGCACTACCCCGTGAACGCTTACACGCGCGGCAGAGCCGATCCGAGAAAGAGCGGGCACAGCTCAAGTACTGCTCGATAAGATCCAAAATCCATTCATTGTCTTGCACACACCCTCCTTCAGAACCCTACTTTTTGGCCCTTGACCCGGAGCCATCCCCTCATATGAAGCCAAGCGCTTCTTTGAAGACAGGGTGACAGTGGAGGAGTTCGGCGAAGCGCTCGACGCGAGGCCGCAATCGTTCCTCCTTCATCATGGGAATGGCTTGGTAATACATGCAGCCCTGCCGGAAGAGCGAGTAGGTACGCGTCTTGACGGTGTTGGCCTTCAAGCCCTTCTCCATCCCGAGGCTCTCCCCGGCGGCGCCCAGCAGCGTCAGCAGCACCTGGGCCAGGGCTGAGGGATGGATCCCCTCATCTAGCGAGTTGATCAGCACACGCTCGCTCGGCGGCTGCGTGCGAAGGCGCTGGTGTCAGCGCAAAGAGGCAGCCACCATGACGCGCAAGGTGGCCATCGACAAAGAGCAGGTGCGGGCGTTCCTGACGGAAGTGTTCGAGGACGACCTGCACGTCAAACGAATCCTATCCCTCGCGCACGCGACGCTGGGGGCGGTGCAGGCGGCGAGCCTGTCGGTGGCGGCCATCGGCAAGGCCATGGCGTGGGCGCGTGGAGAGGACGTCACGTCCAAGCACGCGGTGAAGCAGGTGGACCGACTGCTGTCGAATGGAGGCTTCGACGTCTGGAAGCTCTTCGCGTCCTGGGTGCCCTTCGTGCTGGCGGAGCGGACCGAGGCGGTCATCGCGCTGGACTGGACGGACTTCGAGCAGGACGACCAGGAGACGCT
>NZ_RAWC01000046.1:0-51337 GCF_003611685.1 Corallococcus sp. CA049B
GTTCAGGACGCCAGAGGTGTCTAGAATCCCACCCTCCCCTGTCCTCCCCTGTAGGTGTCGCCCTTGATTGAACAAGAGACCGCCCTTCCGGCCACCGCTCCCGCCGAGGAACCGCGCTGGGCCTGGCCCCCGCTGTTCGGCCTCTTGGAGGTGCAGTTCGGCGCCGCGGTGGGCTACCTGCAGACGGCGGTGCCGTACTGGCTGGCGAAGGACGGGATGCCGCTGGCGGAGATTGGCGTGCTGTCCGGCACGGCGTTCTCACCGCACGCGTGGAAGCTGTTGTGGGTGCCGCTCATCGACCTGGGGCCGTGGCGCCGCGTCTGGTACGGCGTGAGCACGCTGCTCACCGCGCTGCTGCTCCTGGCGTGCGCGATGTTCCCGGAGCCCGCGCGGCACCTGGGCGTCTTCACGCTGCTGCTCACGGCGTTGCAGGCCGCGGCGACGACGGCGCACGCGGCGCTCAACGGGCTGATGGCCACGACGTCCAAGCCGTCCGACAAGGGGCGCACGGGCGGCTGGCAGATGGCGGGCAACGTGGGCTCCACCGCGATGATGGGCGCGCTGGCCATCTTCCTGGCGACCCAGTTCTCCCGGCAGGTGGCGGGCATCGTGCTGGCCACGCTGGTGCTGGCGAGCGGCGCGGGCATCTTCTGGATCACCGAGCGGCATGACCCCTCCGCCGTGCCCACCGGGCCGCTGTTCAAGGCGGCGGTGGACCGGGTGAAGAGCATCGTGATGGACCTGGTGAAGACGGCGTTCAGCCGCGACGGGCTCATCATGCTGGTGCTGTGCCTTGCGCCGGTGAGCTGCGGCGCGCTCAGCAACCTCTTCAGCGCGATGGCGGGCGCGTACCAGGTGCCGGAGCACACGGTGGAGATGGTGAACGGCCCGGGCATGGCCGTCACCGGCGCGGTGGGCTCGCTGATGGGCGGCTGGCTGTCGGACCGGATGAACCGCAAGCTCGCGTACGCGCTGATGGGCGGGGCCACCGCGATGGCCGCGTTCGCCATGGCGGCGGGGCCCATGACGACTGACACGTACATCTGGGGCTCGCTCGCGTACAGCTTCGCGAACGGCGCGGGCTTCGCGGCCTTCGCCGGCATGGTGCTGGAGATGGTGAGCGACGGCGCGGCGGTGACGACGAAGTACTCGCTCTTCGTCGCGGCCTCCAACTTCGCCATCAGCTACACGACGGCGCTGGACGGGCACGCGTCGGAGTTCCGCGGCATCGGCACGCGCGCCACCATCGCGGCGGACGGGCTGATTACCCTGGTGGGCATCAGCATCGTGGCGATCATCTTCGTGCTCTTCCTGCGCAAGAAGCCCGCCGCGGCCCCCGCCACCGCGTGAGCGCCCTGGCCCCTGCCGGCAGCGCGGCGCGAGGCGGCGGGTCCTGGTGACGAACAGCGCGGACGTGGAGCCGGCCGTCACGCGCTGATGGCATGCGGGCTGACACGTCAGCCCCTGTGCCTGCCACGTCAGGGTCGTGGCGAAGGCCCACCGCTTCGCCGGGCCGCCCGAATGGTTCCAGCCAGTTGGGGTTCGAACATCCTTGGCATTGAGGCTGCACTTGCGGGGCCGCAGCCCCGCGAGCCACGCCTCACGGGGAAAGTCACCCAAACCAAGGTGGACACCCATGACCCAGTACAATGACTTGTTCTTCCGTGTGAACACCGGTGACACCGGTGAGCGCAACTTCGGGAACGAGCCGACCAACACGATTGCCTATCAATCGCCGGACATCATCCCCCAGGGCCTCGGTCCCACGCCCAATCCGGCGGAGTTCTTCACCGGGAACTACAGCTCGGACGTGGGGCAGAACCTGATCGAGAGCGGCGACAACTACATCTACCTGCGCGCCAAGAACCTGGCCGGTGAAGCCCGGTCCGGGAGCGTGTCGCTGTATGCCGTGCCGGCGAACCTGCTCTTGTACCCCTACTTGTGGGCGGGCAATGAGTTGCAGACCAGCGACAAGAACGTCGACAACGGCAACAAGAACATCATCAAGGCAGACAGCGGCAGGATCGCCGTGACGGACAACCCGTTCGTCTGGAGGGCCCCCACCCCGGACCATTACTGCCTCATCTCCCGGGTCTCGACCGCGACGCACCCGGACCCGATTCCCACCACGGCCGTGGGGAACATGGATCAGCTGACGGAGTTCATCCTGGACAACCCGGGATTCGGCTGGCGGAACGTCACCATCGTGGACGCAAACAAGCCGGACTACACGACCAAGGGCATCGCCTTCGAGCAGGGCTCCACCTCGGCAATGGTGACCTTCGACATCAAGTGCGTGAACGTCCCCCCGGGCGCGAGCGTCTCCTTCTCCGCGGGGACGCCGGGGCCTTCGCCCCTCATCCGCATGGACGCGACCCCGGTGGGCAAGACGCTTCCGGACCAGGATGGCAACACCAACTGGCACACGGGGATCGACTGCCTCGTGCCGGCCAACTACAAGACGACCATCGACTATTCGTATTGGTCCAACAACCTCGCTCCGAATCCGGGGATGTCCATCACGGTCCGGGTCCTCCCGTTCGTCTCCTCCGACCACCGGCTCTACGGCCGGCTCTTCACGCCGGAGCAGCTGGGGATGACCCCCGAGCGGAGCAAGGCGCTGGCGGGCAAGCGCGGCATCGTGCTCGGCTCCCACACCACCGTCTTCCGCTGAGCGGCACAGGGCGCATGGAGAAGTGAAAGCGGCCACCGGCTCTTGAGAGCCGGTGGCCGTTTTCGTTGATGCCGCGGTGCTTCAGCGCTTCGTCACGCGGGCCTCACCCAGGACCATGGACCAGTTGTTCATGACCTCCGTGGGCTGGGTTGCGCCATAGGTCTGGCCCTGAATGGATGTCTTCGTGTTGAGGTGGCTGCTCATGTAGATGAGCCGGCTCATGGCGGGCCCCGGCTGCTGGTTTCCCTGGAGCGCGTCCTTGAACCGCGCGCCGAGATAGCCCGGAGGGATGCTCTGGTAGTTCAGCCGGACCCGGATGGAGGCCCACGAAGGAATCTCCGACAGGGGTACCTGGTACACCAGCGTGTCCTCGCCCTCGGCCTCCCGGGGCTGGCTGTCGCTGGGGTAGTCCGGATCACTCTCGATGCCAGGCTGGGTTCCCTGGACCTCGCTCAGGGGCATGGTGATCCGCGCCAGCTGGTAGAGGTCCAGCCCCAGCTGAAGCTCGCCGCCCTTGCGCAGGCTCGGCGGCTTCCAGCCCGCGGGGAGGATCCGGTTGTCCTTCAGGTCCTTGAACTGCTGGAGCTCCAGGCTGGTGACCTTCTTGGCGTCGTCCATGACGCGGGTCTCGTAGATTTGGACCTGATCCTGCCGCTGGAGCGTCTGGTAGTGCGGCTGGAGCTGGCCGGGGTCGGACGAGAACTCGCCCGCGAGGATGTTGTCGCCACTGGCATTGCAGGGGCCATTGCAGATGGCGCCTTGCGCGTTGGGTTGTCCCGACGCCCAGAGCGCCTTGCCGGACGCGTCCAGGACCTCGAACTGGATGAAGGCCCGGCGGAAGCCCGCGCCGCTGGGGAACTTGTGCCCTGCGTTGTTGAGGAGGGTGACGGGGACGCTCAGCATGCCGTTGTCGGTGGACATGTTCCCCAGGGAGATCTGCACGGCGGGGAGCCGTGGATTGTAGGAGCCCTGGGCCGTGCTGTACGCGAGGTCCAGGATGGACTGCTCGGCGTTGAGCAGGTTCTGCGCGACCACGTAGTTGCGCCTGGCATCCGTCAGCGGTGCGACGGTGCCATCCGGGAAGCGCAGGGCGAGGAAGAGGTCATCTAGGAGGAGCACCTCGCCACTCCGGCCGGTGAAGCCAAGCTCCAGCCGCTGGACGTCCGTGCCCAGGGCCATGGTCGCCTGACGTGCCTGCCACCTCGACTGTCCCGGGTCGACCGCGAGCGGAGGGGTCGTGGACGCCGCGACGCCTTGCGCGTTGAAGGTGCGCACGACGAGCTCGCCGCACGAGAACTGGTCGCACCAGGCGGTGGCGCCCCAGAGGAGGGTCGTCTTGCCACCGCCCTTCTGGAGGGCGTCCTGGTAGCGGCCGAGGTCGATGCTCAGCGTCGCGCTGCCCTCCTTGAGCTGGAAGAAGTAGCGGCCGTGGCTCGGGCGGATGGAGCGTCCCTCGTCGCCCGTGAGCTTCTGGACGGCGGCGATGGCGCTGTGCTCGCTCCAGCCCGCCGTGTTGCCATCCTCGGCGCCCGGGTTGGGGACGAGGTTGGGCGTGCGGTTCAGGATGTCTGGGGATTGGAGATAGGGCGGGACGCGTGAGTCCGCCGACAGGTAGAAGTCCAGCCCGAGCACGTCCGGGAACTGCTGGAACATCTCGTGGACGAACAGGTTGATGCCCAGCAGCGTGTGCCGGTTGTATTCGCGCGCCACCGGGGGCGGGCTGCCCTGGTAGAACGGGTCCAGGTCGTCGTTGTACTGCGCCACGTACACGCGGTTGTCGTGGGGGGATGACGGCGAGGTGAGCGGCATGTGGCAGCCCTGGCACGTCGTCTTGGAGTCGGGGTAGCCGCTGTTGAGCCACTCGAAGTAGGTGGTCTGCTCATAGGCGAGCGCGACGCAGGGGTCCTTCGTGAAGTTACCGTTGGCGTCGAAGGTCGTCTGGCTGGCGTCGCAGCTCGCGGGGCGCTCGTAGCCTTCGCTCGCTTCGGAGATGGGCATGCCGGGCCTGTAGTTGGTGGGGACCTTGGGGAGGATGACGACGTGGCAGGCGCCGCAGACCATGGAGTCGCGCAGGTAGCTGTGTCCGTCCACGTGCGCCGCGGTCTCCAGGCTCACCCCCGCGGCGGCCATGGGCTTCGCGTTGAGGCCGAAGTCAGGCCCGAGGATGGCGCCGGGGTGCAGGTTCATGGACGAGGTGAAGGGGAAGGACGGCGGCGTGAGCGTCTTCTTCTCCTCCGCGCTGACCAGCCGGTCCGACACGGTCGCGCCGAAGAGGTCTCCGTCGGAGCCGTAGAAGAGGCTGTAGTCGGTGCCGTTCCAGGGCTGGCCCTCCTTGGGCGCCATGGAATGACAGACGGCGCAGGAGAGTCCGTCCCGGGCCAGCGCGCCGTAGGTCGCGTATTGCGAACCCGCCTCGGGGGTCGAGGGGAACGGGTTCTTGTAGGGCGCTCCCTCTGGCGTCGCGTAGAGGGTGTAGTGGTCGAACGGGGCGTTGTTGGCCAGGGCCTGGCGCTCCGCCAGGGGGGAGTGGCATCGCATACAGAGCTGGTCCACCTGATAGTGCTGGTGCGGCGACAGCGAACGGGTCGTCTCCACCTGGGCAAGGAAGACAGGGTCCCGGCCCGCCAGCGCCTTGATGGAGGCGCTCCAGTCTCCGAAGGGGGACCAGTTGGCGGTCAGGTTCATGGGGTCCCCGCCGCTCGGCCAGAGGCTGCTGACCGTGGGCTGTTGCCAGAACGCCATCTCCGGCAGGTCGCTCTTCTCGGCCTTCCAATCCGAGTCATGGCAGGACTGGCACACCAGGGAGGAGTTGAAGTCCTGGCTGCCAAGGTTCAGCCCGTTGTGCGCGATGTCCAGGTTCCGGGGCGGCAGCTTGACGAGGTCGCCGCTCTGGATCCTGGGCAGCTGAACGCCCAGCTGCGTCGAATAGAACTTCAGGAAGGCCTGGGCCTCGTCGCTGGACTCGGCGAGGGGCTTGAGCAGGGCATTGCCTCGCGGGAACACGGGATAGGGCGGAGGGACGAGGCCATCCCCTCCGCTGCCGCTCGTGGCCAGGACCACGGGTTTGGGCGCCTGGCTCCGCACGACCACCGCGGCCGCGATGGCGAGCACGGCGCCCGCCGTGACAATCACATACCTCGTCTTCATGGGTTCACCTCGGTGGAATGGGGGCGGAGGAGCTGCGCTGGGGGCGCGGCGGGAGCGGGCAAGGCCTCCCACCGGTTCTTCCAGAAGGGGGCCTGGGGCCACCGCTGCTCCTGGCGGTAGTAGGCCGCGCGGGTGCGTTGATGGTCCTGGAACCGCGTGTTCAGCGTGGACTCGTAGTCCTGGAGCGCGTCCGCGTCGCCGCGCAGGCAGCGCTCCAGCGCGTCGGCGGCCAGGAGCGCGGAGTCCAACGCCTTGGTGATGCCCTGGGAGGACAGCGGATCATAGGTGCAGGCCGCGTCGCCCACGGCGAGCCACTGCTCCCCCCGCGCCCGGTCCAACTGTCCGACGAGCACGGGCACCGCGACGAGCGCCTCGCCGGCGAAATCACAGACGTCCAGCCGCGCCCGGGTCGCCGGCGCCTGCCTCAGCAGGTTCATCCAGGAAGCGGGCGTGGCCCAGCGAAGGCCGCGCAAGGAGTCGCCATCGCCGATGAGCGCGACGACGACCCGCCCCCTCGGCAGCAGCGCCGAGTACCACCAGCCCTCCGGGCAGGCCTCCACCAGCGCATGAGTGGGGAAGGCCGCGTCGCCCGGAAGCTGGAAGGCGCCATACACGGCGAAGCAGCGGTCGCTCACGAGCCGCCGCGCGCCGCGTGCCGAGGCGAAGGTGGCCTTGCCTCCCGTGGCGTCCACGACGAAGCGTGCCCGCAGCGTGCTGGGGTCTGCTGCCCCATGGGCCAGGCGGAGCCGGTAGCCGCTGCGCCCCAGGGACTCCGAATCCACCAGGGTCGCCGCTCGAAGCACCCGAGCGCCTTGCCGGAAGGCTTCGAGGCTCAGCCGTTCGTCGAAGCGCGCCCGGTCCAGATGCCAGGCGGAGCCCCAGGGGGACATCATCGTGTCATGGAAGCCCGGCTCCGCCCTGCCCCAGCATGACGACGTGCCGCGGGAGGCCAGGTGTCCGTCGCGCAGGAAGCCTTCCCAGACACCCAACCGGGACAGCGGCAGGCGGACGTCTGGAGGAAGGGTCTCTCCCAGCCGGGGGGCGTCATAGGTGGTTCGCTCGACCAGGGTGACGGAGAGCGACGGCGCCCGCCTCCGCAAGGCCACGGCCAGGGCCGCGCCCGCGGGGCCACCGCCGATGATGGCCACGTCGCAGGAGTCCTCGCTCACGAGTTGGCCACCTTGGCGAGGGCCGGTTCCTCTTGGCCCGAGGCGGGCGCGTACGTCCGCTCCACCTCGATGAACGTGGGCGCGGGCGGATTTCCTGGCGCGGCCTCGGGGCCCTGCAGGGAGACGGGGGCATCCGACCGCTTGAGGACGAAGCCCAGCTCCTTCCAGTGGAAGACCATGTCCTCGTCCGTGTCGAAGTTGATGTCCGTCGGACGCGTCCAGTAGTCCTGGTGCCATTGCTGGTCTTCTCCCAGGTAGCTCACGAAGTAGGGCCGCTGGGCGGGCCACCACCAGAGCGACGTCCCCTGGACGGTCTGGTTGGAGCACTCGTTGAAGTCGGCCTGCCAGGGCAGCGCCATGTACTTGCTGGCATCCCCCGGCTCCAGGCCCAGCCCGTCGTGCGGGTTGATGTTCCACTGGAGCGGCTGGTCCCTGGGCCTGTCGCGGTGCTTGAAGCGGAAGCCCGCGGCCGGGTCGTCCTGGAAGAAGTTCGCGTCCCGGGCAATCCACGTCATCTCGATGCCCGGGCAGAACGCGCCGCCCACGCAGTTCTCCAGCACGGCGCGGTCCAACCGCGCGCCCTCCGACGCGGGGGACGCGGGGGGCGAGTGGTCGACCTTGCCCGCGCTGTATTGCTGGAGGAGGAAGTACTGGGTCCGCGTGAGGCTCAGGAACTTCCGGGGGAGGGTTTCGGAGATGGGGTTGTCGCCCGCCATCTTCGGCATGAGGTCCGGCGTCGGCCCGTTGACGTCGTCGGGGTTCCGGATCTTTTGAAGGAAACGGGGGCCCAGGTTGCCGCCCTGGAAGGAGTCGTGTCTGCCATTGCCCTGCGGGCCCACGTCAGCGACCCACTGATAGGCGGCGGGGCGGCTCAGGATGGGGAGGAGCTCCGCCTGGAAGTTGGGCGTGTAGTCCTGCTGGAACTGCCCGTTCTGGTAGAGCCCGGGGACGAGCCCCCGCTGGGTGACGAAGGTGTCGAAGAGCGTGTCGTAGAGCGTGATGACGTTGAGGATCTGCGGCGCGTACCCGGGGGGCCCCACCACCACCCACGCGGGGAACTCCACCTCGTGCTCGGAGTCGTCCTCCATGACCAGCGTCGCGGTGACGGGCCCATCCGAGACGTCATCCCACCAGAAGGAGTTGTTGGCGTACGTGTCCAGCCGGGGCTGGGGGTAGGCGTTCATGTCGATGAACCCCTTCGCGGCGGTCTTCTGTTCGGACGAGAGCCCCAGACTGGGCTCCGCGAGGACGGAGTCGACGGCGGCGTCGAACGCATCCTGGGTGTCGTAGCCGATGTCCGCGATGGCCTTCAGCGCGACGAGGATGTCCTGCGCCTTGTCGTGCAGGCATTTGACGTCTTCCAGCGTGTGGTGCCGCTGCCAGCTCTCCAGCAGATCGCTGGTGATGTCATAGCGGACTGACACACCGGACCTGCCATAGCCGCCCACCGCGTGGAGGTAGCCCCGGGCATCCGTGACGAGCTTCCCCAGGGTGGTGATGTCGCTACCTTCGGGGAGGAGTCCCGCAGGGCGGGCCGACGCCGCGAGCAGCTCACACTCCACGGTGGTGGGGCAGCCCGCGCTGCCAAGGCAGGCGACGGTGCGCGCCCCCGCATCGAGGATGAGCGCGTTGCGGGCATCCCCCACGGTGCGAGGATTTCGCAGCGGGTGGTCGACGGCGTAGGTGCCGTCCGCGCCCTGCTGCTGCCGGAACTCGTACCAGGCGGACTTCTTGTTGGCCAGGTGGACCGTCCAGCGGATGTCTTTGATTCCGCCCTCCCCCGGCTGGACCCTGCGCCCGTTCGAGCCGGGCGAGTCATAGGCGTGGATTTGAAAGCGCGCCGCCTGCCTGCGCACCGCCAGGCTGGCGTCGCGAAACCGGGTCACGCTGCCGCCCCCTACCTCCAGCGGCAGTCCTCCTGCCTCCTCGGGCCCCAGGTAATAGTCCTCGCTGTCTCCGACGCGGGCCACGCCGATGGCCGGGTGAATCTTGTAGGTCGTGCTCATGCCTTTGCTCCTCGCGGTGGAGGAGGAGCTGATGCAAGACACACTCCCAGCCGTGCAACCGCCGGAATTCCAGGAACCGCGAGCTTTTCCAGACAGAGGCCATCTTCCGCCGTGCCAGACGTGGCCCTTGACGCGTCAATCATTGCCCCTGACGTGTCAGCCCCCCTTCGGGTCAAAAAGAAGCGCCGCGTCCCTGTGCGGGGCGCGGCGCCGGGGTGTGGGGCTTCAGGCTGGGGGGCTACTTCGTGTGCACCGTCACGTCGGCGGAGAGGCCGGCGCGCAGGGCCAGGCCTTGCGGCGGGTGCACCCAGGAGATGCGCACGGGCACGCGCTGCACCACCTTCACGAAGTTGCCGGACGCGTTGTCGGGCGGCAGCAGGGAGAAGCGGGCGCCGGTGCCGCCGGACAGGCTCTCCACCCTGCCCTCCAGCTTCTCACCGGAGAAGGCGTCCAGCTCCACCTCCACGCGCTGACCGGGCTGCATGTGGCCCACCTGCGTCTCCTTGAAGTTGGCCACCACGTAGGTCGTCGTGGGCACCAGCTCCGCCACGGCCTGGCCGGGGGTGAGCAGCTGGCCCGCGTGCACGGACAGCTTGGACACCTGGCCGTCCGCCGGGGCCACGATGCGCGTGTCCTCCAGTTGGAGCTTCGCCTGGTCGAGCGCGGCCTCCGCGCCCTTCACCCGCGCGTGCGCCAGCGACGCGTTGGCCTGGGCGGCGGCGATCTTCTCGTCGATGGGAGCGCTCACGTCGAGCTGCCCCCTGGCCTCCGCCACCCTGCTCTCCGCGGTGCGCCGGCCCTCCTCCGCCAGGGCGAGCTGCGCGCGGGCACCTTCGAGCGCGGCCTGCGCCGTCTCGTGGGCCGTCCGCGCGTCATCCAGCGCGCTCTGCGCCACCACGTTCTGCTGGCGCAGGCTCTGGGTGCGCTCCAGATCCAACGTGGCCTTGCGGGCCTGGGCCTCCGCGCGGGTCAGCGCCGCGCGGGCCGCCGCCACCTGCGCCTGGGCGCCGCTCACCGCGGACGTGCTCGTGGACACGAGCGCCTTCGCGCTGGAGAGGCCGCCCTTCGCGCCCGCCTCCGCCACCGTGGCCTGCGCGTCCGCCGCGGCGGCCTGGGCTCGCGCGGACTCCAGCTCGGCTTCCGCCTGCTTCACGCGCGCCTCGTACGGGCGCGGGTCGATTTGAAGGAGCACGTCGCCCTGGTGCACGGTGGCGTTATCCAGCACGGCCACCTTCACCACGGGGCCGGACACACGCGCGGCCAGGGGCACCACGTCCGCCTCCACCTGCGCGTCGTCGGTGGTCTCCTGCCCGGCCGTGACGACCTTGAAGCCGCCAATGGACAGCACGATGGCCGCCACGACACCGCCGAGGATGAGGAAGCCCCGCTTGCCGCGCTTCGCCTGCGCCGCGGAGGCGGGCGCGGGCGCCGCTTCAGGGACGAGTTGGGGAGCTGTCGTTGTCGTTGCCATGTCTCAAATCTCCACGTCGATGTGCGGTTTCTCGTGGGAGCCCCCGACGCTCGGGGGGTCCTTGAGGAAGTAGATGAGCGGCAGCACCACCACGAACATCAGCGCCGCCAGTACGAAGAGCTTGTCGAACGCGAGCACCATGGCCTGCCGCGACACGTTGCCCACCATCAGCTGCAGGCTGGCCATGCTGGCGCTCGCGGCGTCCAGGCCGTGCTGCATGAGCCCCTTCTGGGTGGCGGCCATGCGGCTGGCCACCTCCCACCGCTCCGGGTTCAGGTGCGCCGCGATGGAGGCCTTGGACAGCACGGTGTAGCGCGACAGCAGCGTGGTGAAGATGGCCAGGCCCACCGACCCGCCAATCTGGCGCAAGAGCGAGTTGAGGCCCGTCGCGTCCGCCATCCGCTCGCGCGGGATGCTGCCGAGCGCCGTGGCGCTGAGCGGCACGAACATCAGGCTGAAGCCCACGCCCTGCAACGCGATGGCCGCGATGATGTTGTTGGAGCCCGTCGCGAGCGAGAAGTGGCTCATCTCGTACGCGCCAAAGCCCGCGAACACGATGCCTATCCCCACCAACACCCGCGCCGGCACCTTGCCGTACAGCCGCCCGACGATGGGCATCATCAACATCATCACCAGCGTGCGAGGCATCAGCGAGAAGCCGGACTGCGTCGCGGTGAAGCCCAGCAGCTCCTGCATGAACACCGGCAAGAGGAACATGCTGGCCATGAGCACCGCGAACACCAGCGCGCCCAGGAGAGTGCCGGACGCGAACACCGGGTCCTTGAACAGCCGCAGGTTCACCGCGGGCGCCTCCGCGGTCAGCTCGCGGATGACGAAGGCGATGAGGCACGTGGCGGAGAGCAGCGCGCAGATGACGATGACGGGGGACTCGAACCAGTCATCCGCCTGTCCCTCTTCCAGGAAGTACTGGAGCGTGGCCAGGCCCATGCAGAGCAGCGTGATGCCGGACCAGTCCATGTGCTTGCGCTGCTTCTCGGCCTCCTGGCGCGCGGTGGCGCGCAGCTGTTCGTCCTCCTGGACGAAGCGGGCCACCATGAAGAAGCCCAGGATGCCCACGGGCACGTTGATGAAGAAGATCCAGGACCAGTGCCAGTTGTCCACGATGTAGCCGCCCAGCGTGGGGCCAATGGCCGGGCCCACCATCACGGCCATGCCGAAGATGGCCATCGCGGTGCCCTGCTCCTTGGGCGGGAACGTCTGGCGGAGGATGGCCTGCTCGGTGGGTTGCAACGCGCCGGCCCCCAGCCCTTGCAGGAAGCGGAAGAGCACCAGCGTGGGCAGGTTCCACGCGAACCCGCACAGGAACGAGCCCGCGACGAAGAGCACCAGACACGCCAGGTACACGCGCTTCTGGCCGAACATGCGGCCCAGGAAGCCCGTGAGCGGCATCACCATCACCGTGGCGATGACGAAGCCGGTGGTGGCCCAGGTGATCTCCTGCACCGTGGCGCCCACAGCGCCGCGGATCTGCGGCAGCGCCACGTTCACGATGGACGAGTCGATGGCGCCCATCAGCGTGCCGAACGTCACCGACAGGGTGACGAGCCACTTGTTGACGGGGGCCTTGGGCGTGGCTTGCGCCAGGACCTCCGGTGTCGCGACGGCTGTCGCCATGTCAGTCGACCTCGATGCCCTTCAAGAAGACGCGGAGGATCTCCTCCGCCCAGGCGGCTGCCGGAGGGTTCGCGGCGTCGTCCTCGCGCAGGCGGTCCAATGCGCCGCGCACCATTCCCATCAGGAGATTCGGGTAGAACGCGCGCCCTTCCGCGCGGACCTCCCCGGCCTGGATGCCGCGGTCGATGATGCCCGCCACGCGCCGGCTGAGCTCCGCCAGGATGCGGCTCTTGCGCGCCGGGTCCTCCGGCAGCTGCACCAGCACCCGCACGAACGCGTCGCGCTCCGCCGCGTGGGCGAACAGCGCCGTCACGAAGGCGCGGAGCTGTTCACGCGCGGGCCGCTCCGCCACGGGGGCCAGGGCCGCGTCCAGCCGGTCCAGCATCAACTGCCGCCGCTTCGCGCGCAGCGCGTCCAGCAGGGCCGCGCGGTCGGTGAAGTGGTTGTAGAGCGTCCCCACCGACACGCCTGCCTGCTCGGCGATGGACTCCATCTTCGCCGCGTGCAGGCCGTCGCGAGCGAACACCGCCGCGGCCGCCGCCAGGATGGCATCAGCGGTCGCTTCCTTCAGACGGGAGCGCAGCTTTTTGACGGGCGCCTCAGATTTTGAATCCCGATTCATTTTCTGAAGAGAGATTTAACCCTCTCCGCGCCGGAGTCAAATCGACCGGGTTTCCAGAGGGAGACAGCAGGCGAACGCAAGAAGGGCCGGCGGGGGTGCGCTCCGCCGGCCCTTCCTGGGCGCTGCTGGATTTTCAGCGACGGTGGCTCAGGGGGTGAGCATGCCCAGCTTGGGCGCGGGCAGGTCCACGGACAGCTCCTGGGTGAAGCCCTCGGTGGCGTGGAAGCCCTTGCCGCTGACCTCGCCCGCGCGGAACAGGGCCCAGCTCTGGAGGCCGCGCTGGAAGGAGCGCGTCATGTGCCACAGCTCCAGGCCGCTGTTGGCGACGAAGAGGTACAGCGTGCGCTTCGGGTTCCAGGGGTTGGGCAGCGCCAGGGCCAGGCCGTCATCCGCGCGGCCGTACGTCTTCCCCTGCCAGCGGAAGTAGCGCCGGCCCAGCTCCACCGGCAGCTTCTTCTCCGCCGCCAGGCGCGCCATGAGCCCGTTGTCCTCCAGGCCTCCGAAGACCACGAGGTCGCGGTCCGCCAGCTCCGCGTCCGTCACCTCGGCGTCCGGCTTGAGCGGGGCCAGGCGCTCCGGGGACGCGTCCGCCAGCTGCTCGCGGTAGTTCGTCGCCAGCGTGCGCATGGACTCCACCTGTCGCGCGGAGCCGTACACGAAGAGGAGCTTGTCCCAGTCATCCAGCGTGTTGGCCAGGGTCTGGTAGCGCTCGCGGGCCACGGGGATGTCGTTGCCCACGTTGAACACCACGCGCACCGGCCGGTCCGCGACCTTCACGGTGAAGGTGTCGCTGGCACCCTTCACCTCCACGCGCTCCAGCACGCTTCCCTTCTCCGTCTGCACCTCCACCAGCGTGGCGAAGCGCCAGGGCGTACCGGACTGGTCCACCTTCAGCGTCACCTCATATCCCTCCTTGGCCTTCTGGGCGCGGGAGGTGAGGCGCGGCGCGGGCAGGCCCCCGCGCTCCACCCACTGCTTCACCCACGGCCCCACGTCCTGGCCCGCGGCCTCTGAAGCGGTGCGGATGAAGTCCTGGGTGGTGAGCTTCTTGTTCGCGAACTTCGAGTGCACCGCGCCCATCACCTTGGCGAACTTCGCGTTGCCCAGGGTCAGCCGCAGCTGGTGCAGCAGGTACGTGCCCTTGATGCGAGGCACCGCGTACTGGCCATAACGGCCGTAGTCCGTGCGAGCGGCGGTGGGCACCACGTCGCCCTCGCGGGCCGTGACGTACAGGTAGCGGGCGTTGAGGTCCGCGAGCGCGTCGCGCTGGGCGTCGAAGGCCTTGGAGAGGTCATCCCCCTCCGGCAGGTCCCTCAGCTGGGTCCAGTACGCGGCGGAGCCGCTGCCGAACCAGTTGTCCGCGTCCGTGGCGGGGAACACCGTGTTGGCCCAGAGCTTCTTCTCGTCGAAGGACAGCGCGTCCTTCACGCGAGCGAAGTCGCGCTTGGGCCTGTCCGCCTTGGGCTCCGGCTTCTGCTTGGCCTTGGCGGCCTTCAGCTGGTCCGCGACGTAGATGGGGCTGAAGGCGGTGTAGCCCAGGGACAGGTGCGGCGTGGCGCCGGGCAGGTCCGGAATCCAGCGGCTGCCCACCATCTTCTCGCGCAGCGTCGTCTTGCCGTAGTGGGCCAGGAACATCAGCTTCTCGGTCATCTCCGAGGTGGTGACCTTCCCGTCACACGCGTGCGGACGGTTGATGGGGCTGGACGCCATCATGCGCGTGGCGCTGTCCACGTCGAAGCCGCCCTTGCCGTATTTGGCGTAGGCCTCCTGGAAGGCGATGTCGCGGTTCCAGGTGTTGAAGGCCAGGTCCACCGGGGCGTTGCTCGCGTTGGGCACGGACTCCTTGCGGACCTCCGGGTCGCGGTTGTTGTTGTTGGCCCAGATGAAGTCCTTGAGGTTTCCGGGCGTGTCAGAGGCCTTGCCCTTGCTGCCGGTGCGCCACAGCCGCGTCTTCGAGGTGCCCAGGAGCAGGCACGCGCCCTCGTCCGTCTTGGTGTCCGCGAGCGTCCAGTCGTTGGTGTAGAGGCCGTTGTTGCGGTCCTTGAGGATGCGCTCCACGTCGTCGATGGAGTTGGCGTACTGCACGGCCTTGCGGATGCGGTTGCTCTGCGGGGTGCCGTCGATGTTGAAGGGCGTCTGGCCCACGGTCGTCTCACCGATGACGATGCCCGCGTCGTTGAGCATCCAGTCGGAGCCGCTGTGGATGCCGCCCGGGAAGGTCTGCATCACGAAGCGGTGGCCCTTGGTGGGCTGCACGTCCAGCACCACGTCCCAGTGGACGCCGGTGTAGCCGTTCCACATGAAGATCTGGCCCATGACGACGCGGCCGTCCTTGGTCGCGGATTTGGTGGCCACGAAGGACGAGCAGTGGTCGCCCTCCCCTGCCCGGCCGTTCTCGTCCTCGCCCTTGAGGAAGGTGCGGCCGGAGAGCGGAGACGCGGTGACGCGGTTGGCGTCCTCCAGCTGGCCCAGGTCCACGGCGGAGTTGATGGCGACGACGTCGAGCACGTCCAGGGCGCGCTCCTTGCCATCCGGCCCCTTGAACTTCGCGCCGCCCACGTTGGCGCCGTCGGCGATGCCCTTCATCTCCTCCAGGTACTCGGGGTCGAAGCGGCGCAGGAACAGCGAGTCCGCGAGCAGGCGCACCTGCGCCCAGCCCTTCGCGGCGTCCGCCTTGTCCTTCTGGATGCCCAGCTTCTCGATGTAGCGGACGATCTCCTGCGACACGAGCTCGCCGTACTGCCGGCCGCGCTCGTAGGGCTCGCCCTCGATGTGCACGTACACCCAGCCGCCGTCGTCGTAGCGGAAGCCCTTGCCGGCCCACCGCACGCTCTCCATGGGGATGTACTGGGTGATGTCGTCCACCGGCTCCAGCTTCACGTCGTCGAACCAGGCGGTGCCGGTGGCCTTGCCGTTGTGGCCCAGGTGCGCGCGCACGCGGTCATTGGACGTGGTGGCGAAGAACAGCACCTGCACCCGGCCGCTCTGGTCCGCACCCTGCGGCGGAGAGCAGTTGGTGAAGGGGAAGCTCTGCATGGACAGACACGCGCCCAGCGCCGTGGGGTAGCGGGCCTGCGCGTCCGCCTGCACGCCCTGGGTGCGCACCCAGGCGGAGAGCCGGTAGAGGCGGCCCACCTGGAGCTTCACGGACTCGGAGACGACGGTGGTCTCCGCGCCGCCCTGGGGGCTTTCGATGACGAGGCTGCGGCTGCCCTCCGACTTCGCGTCGGTGCGGGCGGACACCTTGCCCTGGCCGGACGCCGTCCAGCCCTGGGGAAGGCCGGTGGCGGCGGCGGTTTCGAAGCCGGCGTTGGGGACCGCGATGGACGCAGGGGCCGCCCAGGCGGAGGCCGAGGCGCACGCGGCCAGCGCGGGCCAGAGCAGACGGGAGCGTTTCCACATCAGACGCAGGTGGGACATGGCTTGCTCATGGGAAGGAGGAATGGGTGCGGCATCCTGTCACGTCGTACGCGGGCGTGCTGCCACGCATTGCGTGGGGTCCACTCCCGGCGCGATTGGGGCGCGTCACGCCATGACGCCCTGTTCCATGGCGGTCCGAATTCGACCGCAAGGCGCGGAGTGCTGGCCTGTGCACCGGGGGTTAGGTTTCGCCTCGTGGACATCGAAGGGAGGCGGAGCATGGCGACGAAGACGGAGGCCCTCGCGGCGGCGACGGTGGGCGACCCGCGCTGGGCGGCGGTCGTCGCTCGGGACGCGGCGGCGGATGGGCGCTTCTTCTATTCCGTGAGGACGACGGGTGTGTACTGCCGTCCGTCCTGCGGCGCGAGGACGCCGAGGCCGGAGAATGTGGGTTTCCACATGACGGTGGCGGCGGCGGAGCAGGCGGGGTTCCGGGCGTGCAAGCGGTGCAAGCCGGGGGAGCCCTCGCTCGCCGTGAAGCACGCGGACCGGGTGGCCGAGCTGTGCCGCTTCATCCAGGCCGCTGAAGAGATGCCGAGCCTGGAGCAGCTGGCGGAGCGCGCGGGGCTGTCCCCGTATCACCTGCACCGGGTGTTCAAGGCCGTCACGGGGCTGACGCCGAAGGGCTACGCGGCGGCGCAGCGGGCGGAGCGGATCCGCACGGGGCTGACGAAGCGCGGCTCCGTCACCGAGGCCATCTACGACGCCGGCTTCAATTCGAGCGGTCGCTTCTACGAAACCTCCAGCCAGGTCCTGGGCATGACGCCGACGAACTTCCGCGCCGGGGGCGCGAACACGCAAATCCACTTCGCCATCGCGGAGTGCACGCTCGGCCCCATCCTGGTGGCCACGAGCGACCGGGGCGTATGCGCCATCCTGATGGGGGATGATCCGGATGCGCTGGCGAAGGACCTCCAGGACCGCTTCCCACAGGCGACGCTGGTGGGTGGGGACGCGAAGTTCGAGCAGCTGGTGGCGAAGGTCGTGGGCTTCGTGGAGGCGCCGCGCGTGGGATTGGATCTGCCCCTGGACGTGCGGGGCACGGCGTTCCAGCAGCGCGTGTGGCAAGCGCTGCGGGAGATTCCGGCGGGGAAGACGGCGAGCTACACGGACATCGCGGAGCGGATTGGTTCGCCGAAGTCCGTGCGGGCGGTGGCGCAGGCCTGCGGCGCGAACGCGCTGGCGGTGGTGATTCCGTGTCACCGGGTGGTGCGGAACGATGGCGCGCTGTCTGGGTACCGGTGGGGCGTGGAGCGCAAGCGCGCGTTGCTGGAGCGTGAGGCGCAGCGGTGAGGAGACGGGTTCGCGCGGTGGATTGGGAGGGAACGGGCCGGGAGCTGGATGCCCGTGGGTGCGCGGTGCTGGAGCAACTGCTCACGCCTGACGAGTGCGAAGCCTTGGCGCTGCTCTACGACGTGGACGACGCCTTTCGCAGCCGCGTGGTGATGGCGCGGCACGGGTTTGGCCGGGGTGAATACAAATACTTCGACCACCCGCTGCCGGAGGTCGTGACCGAACTGCGCACGGCGCTGTACCCTTGTCTGGCGCCCATCGCGAACCGCTGGAACACAGCAATGGGAATCGACGTGAGGTATCCAGACACGCACGCGGACTTCCTGGCGCGCTGCCATGAGGCCGGGCAGGTACGGCCCACTCCCCTGCTGCTGCGCTACGGCGTGGACGACTACAACTGCTTGCATCAGGACCTGTATGGCGAGCACGTCTTCCCGCTCCAGGTGGCCATTCTCCTCTCCGAGCCAGGAAGGGACTTCACGGGCGGCGAGTTCGTGCTGACGGAGCAGCGCCCGCGCATGCAGTCCCGCGCGGAGGTCGTTCCCCTGCGTCAGGGAGACGCGGTCGTTTTCGCGGTGCATCACCGTCCGGTCCAGGGCACGCGAGGCACCTACCGCGTCAATCTCCGGCACGGTGTCAGCCGCGTGCGCGCCGGCATAAGGCACACGGCTGGCATCATCTTTCACGACGCAGCCTGATACGATTTGGTCACTTTTAGTCTTCCACGAGGAGCACCTTCCTCGATGTTCGACCAAGCCGCGAACTGAACTCACTCCTTTCCTTGAATCGACGAGGTCACACCTCTCGCTGTGGCATCAAGGTTCGCCCCGATTGTTCCTGTCATCCGCTCGTTATTGGCTGGGAGTTCGGTTTCAGCATCCGCTTGCGCCAGAGCTGATGCCAGGTAGAGCCGGGTCAACAGGTAGCCCCCAAAGAAGCCGAGCGTGAGAAAGTAGAGCAGCAGCGCCATCGCAAAGGGCTCGGCTCCCGCATCCTTTTCGCCTTCCACCACCAGTCCCGTAGCGATGGTCCGAGCCGCGCGGTGCAGTCGCTCTGGAAGCGTCTGTAACTGCACGAGTCCAAGTCCAACGAAGATTTTGGTCAACCAGTCGGAAATCTGCTCCAGATTGGTGTTCACCCGATAGCGAGTTCCAGAAGGATTCTTGTGGCTGACGAAGCCGTTCGCTTCCGGCAGCGATGGAACAGGAACATCCTGCTGGAGGGCGCGTGGAATTCCAAAAATGAACCCAACAATACTCCCAACAGCCACGCACGCAAAACACCACAGCAATGCCATGGGGATGAAACTTTTGGGTTCGGCCCACTGCCGCAGCGCCACCACGACAAGACCGCAGAGCAAGGCAAACCCGAGCCCCCAGCCCGCCTGCTTCCGAATTTCCATCTTCCGTCTCTTCTGGCGTTTGAGGCTCTTCTTGCCTTGACCCAGGGCCAGTATTGGCATGGATGCGCCCCCCCATGGCATGACAGTAGCGCACAGGCAATTCTATCCAGAGGCCAAGGCCCTCACGGGTTACAGCACCTAACGAAAGACAGGGCTGGGCTGGCTGTTGGTAAGGGGCGTCCTCAGCTTGAGGGTCAGGGTCCGTGAACCCGTCCCCGACGCCTTCTGGCAGCGCGTGGCGCCCCTACGCCTCCGCCTCGGCCGAAGAAGAAACTGGGCCGCCCTCGTGCGGACGACCGGTTGTGCTGGAGGCCATCGTCTTCGTACTGAGGAGCGGCATCCCCCTGGGAGATGTTGCCTCGCAAGCAGTTCAGCCTTTCGGACATGACAGCCTGGCGCAAGTTGGAGTAATGGGCCCGGGCTGGCGTGTGGGAACAGTTCCAGGCGCGGCCGCTGGATGATCTGGGCCTGCGAGGCAAGGTGGACTTCTCGCGAGCTTCCATCGACTCCTGTCCGTCCGGGCGTCAAAAAGGGGCTCTCAGGGACCCACGCACGACGGATAGAGCGAAGTCGGGTAGCAAGCATCATCTTCTCGTAGACGCCGAGGACCTGCCGCGCACCGAGTCCGCAATGGCCGCCAACGTCCACGACACAGGGGGGGCCGATGTAGAAAAGGCCTGGAGGATTTGAATCACATGCGCATATGCGTGTTGCTCGCCTTGGGCCTCCTGGTGGCCTGCGGGGCGAAAGGGGGGTGCACCCGAGGGCAAGAACCCACGGGCGACGAGGCACGGAGCATGGTTGGTGTGCCCACCGATGCCAGCCCTGCGGCCATCGAACCGTCAGCAGACATCCCTCTTGCTACGCTGCGTTGCTCATTGGCGGGGACGTCCAAGGGTGTCGTTGCCCGCTGGTTCGGTGAGCCGGTCCCAAAGGAGTTTTCGCCTGTCTTCGGGTTTCACGCCCTGCGCTTTCAGTTCCCAAGCGGTGAGGAACTGGAGTTCAAGCCTGAAGAACTGTTGTTCCCGGCCGACTGGAACTGCAACATCTTCTCTCCGGGCTGTCGCTATGTCGCTTTATTTCTGGGGCGCTCGGCGGGCTATCACATTGTCGAACTGGAGGCCCTGCAAGACTACCTGGCAGGCCGCCGCCCCCCGTTCGCAACGCTGCGTTACTCGGGAGAATTGCCCGAGCCTCATCACCAGGGTCATGGCCGCTGGGTGTCCCCTACGGAATTTGAATTCTTTGTCTTCGCTCCCGGTGACGTTGATGGCTGGGCTGCTGACGGGGCGAGCGTCAGGCTCAGGGCAGGGCTCGCCGGAATGCGCCAGGGCTCTGCTCCGCCGCTCCAGGTGATTCAAGAGAAACTTGCTCATCCGCCAGACGATGGCTGTGGGGCAGCGACTGTTCACCCCTGACGGCCTCTCACCGCCTGCCAATGGCTGTGTACGCAAACCGTGCAAGACAATAAAAGCGCCGTCCTTCGACGCCATGAGATTCGAGCGTCGCCGTTTGAGCGAAGCCTGCCCAGCGCAACCAACGGAGGTGGGCGACGTTTCTGCTGTCCACGTTGCACCACAGGCAATGATAGCTCTGGTGGAGCTTCGGAACCCACTCAAAGGTCAGTCGCACGATTGACTTCGGGTGCGTCATGAACTCGTCCGTCCCGAGGAGCCACGCTTCGCCTGACTGAGAGTGGCTCGGGACAGCGCCAAACATCCCAACAATGTCCCCCGTCTGACCTAGAAGCGTGAGACAGGGCGCGGATTGACGTAGGAGGCGTTCCAGAACTGCCGTAGGAGCCTCAGCCGTTGTCGCTTGAAGTTCTCGCAAGTCCGCTGTGCGCAAGCGGCGCGCGAGGGGATGGATATGATGGGAACGCGCCGGTACGACGATCATGGGAGCGAATGAGCGACCTGGAGGGCCGTCTTCCAGGAGGTCAGGCAGGTGAGCCTACACCCGGGCGGCGATTTCGTACTGTTCGTCCTGGGCCGGAGATGCGCACGTGAGGCGGCCTCGCTGGGAGCAGATCACGCAATCCTGCTTTTTCTTCTATATCGAGAAATGCAGGCCGTGATGAATAATGGCCGGGACAGCGTTGCCGTGCACCTGCGGCTGCTGTCGCAGTCCCCTCGCTCACCCACCGGAGAATCCAATGAAGCGGATAGGGATGGTCATCGCGCTGTTCGTTTGCGTGAACGCAGCCCCCCAAGCTCGAGCCGCCGCCATGAAACCAGCGGCGCTGCGCGAACGCATCAGCGTGTCGCTGGCCGCCGACAAGCGCGAGATGGCGCTGACCCTGGCGAAGCAGGACACGGTGCTGCGAAAAGCTCTGGCCTCCCGCTTGAGCGGCGAGCACCTCGCCGTGGATCTGAAGCAGTGGCTGGGCACCGTGTCGGCCCCGTCCTCCGTCATGGGCGTGGCGGAGCGAGCGGACCTGAACATCCGTCGGCTCAAGGGCATCGATCGGGAGCTCGACAGCCTGCTGCAGCTTCGTCTGGCCAGCGCGTCCATGCTGGCGGCATTGCAGCAAGGCGTTGAACCCCTCTACGCGTACGAACCGGATGGCAATGACTCCCAGTGGCGATTCATCGAGGCCTTCGATGGCCTGGGCCGCGTGCACCACCTCGACGTGCACCGAATGCCCGACCAGCCGGTGCTGGTGGTGGACCTCGACGGGCGCAGGGACCTGGCCGCCGGCATCAAGCTGATGCGCGAGCAGCTCGTGGCACTCGGGCAACGTCCCCTGCCCGTCCTGGACACGGCCGCCGCGGCGACCAGCACTCCTGTGACGATCCTCGATCGCATCTACCTGAACGACGACCAGGAGCCCTGGATCTCCGGTAACGCGGAGGTCTATGCCATCGTCAACGGTGTCGACCCCAGCCGTGACGCGCCGCAGGTGGACATCGTCGACATGCCCTATCTGGACGTGGCCGGCAGGACCTACTCCCCGAACCAGGTCCTGATCTTCTGGGAGCGTTACCGCTGGGCGGCGGCGAACGTCATCCTCATGGAGCACGACGACAACACCAGCTACCAGGAGCTGGTGAGCTACCTGTTCAATGTCGCGAGCCAGATCCTGACCGCCATGGGCCAGCCGGAGATTGGCGCCCTGGTGGCCCTGGGCAGCGGGCTGGTGGACCGCATGCCAGGCGAATGGTTCACCAACGACGACGACTACGTCGATTCGTTCTACACCCTGGAGAAGAACCACTTCTACACCGACTACAGCGGAGCACGCGGCAACGCGGTGGTGTCGCTCAGGCCGTACGAGCTCGCGAGCCAGTAACCGTCGGCGGGCACGGGAAGCCGTACCGGCGCTGCTGGCCGGCGGTGGGGGGCGAGGTGGCCATGCTCGCCCCCTCCTGGTCAGCGTCCGGCCTGGGCCAGGAAGTCGGCGGTCGGCAGGACCCTGGCGTAGCCCATCCCCAGCGCGGCCAGGAACGCGGCATGGACCTGGGGCGCGGGCACGTGCTGGCCCTGGAACTCCAGGCTCCGGGCCGCGCACGCATCCCCAAGCACGGTGACCGTGTAGCCCAGGTCCGCGGCCGCCCGCACGGTGGCATCCACGCACATGAGGGTCATCATCCCCACGACCACCAGGTGCTTCACCTCCAGGGCCCGCAGACGCTCCTGGAGGTCCGTCTCACGGAAGCTGTTGGGGAAGTGCTTGAGCACCACCGCTTCACCCTGTCGGGGCGCGACTTGAGGATGGATCTCCGCGCCCGGAGTCCCCGGCAGGAAGAAGGTGGCGCCGGGCTGCGGTGATTCGTGGCGGATGTGGATGACCGGAGCGCCGCGCTCCCGGAAGCGGTCCAGGGCCGCCCGGGCCTCCGTGGCCGCGGCATCCGAACGATCCAGTTCGAACCGCCCCCCGGGGAAATAGTCATTCTGGATGTCGATGAGCAGCAGTGCGGTGTTCTCCACGGACGTCCTCCTTCAGTCGGGTCCTGGTGCGTCGCCACGTCGAATACGCGGGCCCGCGCCCCGAGGGGAGTGTCCGGATTGACAAATCCGGGGCGGAAACCGACAAACGCACATGCCTGCCGAGTCCTCGTCGATTCGTGTCGCGGTGCTGGCCCTGGAGGGCTGCGTGGCCTCCAGCGTCTCGGGCCCGCTGGACGTGTTCGCCATGGCCAACCGCCTGAGCAGGGACCACGGAGGCGGAGAACCCTTCACGACGGAGCTCGTGGCGCCCCTCCCCGGCCCCGTTCGCAGCTTCCATGGCCTGATGCTGGGCCCGGCGCGAGTGCCGGATCCGACGGAACGCTTCGACGTCGTCATCATCCCCGCGCTCGTGGGCGACCTGGAGCAATGCGTGGCGGAGCGCTCCACCCGGGACTGGCTGGCGGGACAGCACACGCGAGGCGCGAAGCTGGCGGCGGTGTGCGCGGGTGCATTCCTGCTCGCCGAGGCAGGGATCCTGGAGGGCCGGGAGGCCACCACCCACTGGGGGCTGGCCCGGGACTTCGCGACCCGCTATCCGCGCGTGGCGCTCAAGCCGGAATTGCTCCTGGTGGACCATGGCGACGTGCTCACCACGGGCGGCATCACCGCCTGCCTGGACCTCTGCCTGCACCTGGTCGCGAAGCAGGTCTCCGCGGAGCTGGCCGCGCTTTGCGCCAGGATGCTCCTGGTGGAACCCGGCCGGCGGTTCCACGCCCCAGACAGGGTGCACGCCACGCCTCGCGACCACGGCGACACCGCCGTGCTGCGCGCCCAGGAGTGGCTGGAGGCCCACCTCTCGGAGCCGGTGACCGTGGCGGGAGCGGCCGGGGCCGCGAGCCTGGGCGAACGCACGCTGCTGCGTCGGTTCCGCAAGGCCACCGGCGATACGCCCCTGGACTACGTCCAGCGCCTGCGCATCGAGGCCGCCCGGCGACTCCTGGAGACCACGCCTCGAACCGTGGAGGACATCTCCCAGTCCGTCGGCTACGCCGACACCACGTCGTTCCGGCGCCGCTTCAAGGCTCGCACCGGACTGTCTCCAGGCTCCTACAGGAAGCGGTTCGCGCTGCGCTAGAGGTGCCGTGCGCCACTTCCACCGGGAGGGCCTCCGTTCTAGGCGCTCCGGGCGCGTACGTCCTGGAGTGACGTGGCTGTCCGCGCGACGAGCCTCCCCGTGACGCCCTTCGGCAGCACCACGCCGAAGAAGAAGCCCTCCTCGAAGGGCTCCGTCGAATCCAGGTGGACCTTCACGCGGGAGGCAATCGTCGTCAGCGCCGTCTTCAGGAACACCATCGCGAAGTCCGCGCCCACGCACGCGCGTGGCCCTCGCCCGAAGGGGAAGAAGTAGCCGCTCCCCAGCGGGTCTCGCGTCGTGCCTCCGTCCAGCCAGCGCTCCGGCTTGAACGTGTCCGGGTCCGGCCAGTGCGCCGGGTCGCGGTGCAGGTGCTGGTTCGAGATCATGATCATCGACCCCGCCGGCAACGTGACCCCGGCCAGCTGCGCATCCTTCGACGGCGTGCGCGTCATCACCCGGACCGCGGGCAGGATGCGCAGCGCCTCATAGGCCACCGCCTCCGCCCACTTCGCGGACTCCAGCTTCTGGGACGTCAGCGGCCCGTCCGCCACCAGCGCAGCCGCCTCGGTGGCCAGACGCGCGTCGGCCTCGGGGTACTTGTTGAGCTGGTGGAACGCCCCCACCAGCGTGACGCTGGAGGAGAACGCGCCTCCGAAATACGTGCCCCCGAGCATGTGCGCCAACACCTGATCATCAATGCCCGGTGTCTCCCGCAGGTAGCGGGACATGACGTCCATGGCCCCCGGGTCCTGCCGCTTGCGAGCCTCACGGATGCGGTCCACGAAGTGCCCGTAGAAGCGGGCCTTCACCGCCTCGAAGTCCTTCGGCGGCTTCACGAACTTCAGCGGCAGCTTCGACTGGATGCGCGCGTCCGCCGCCCTCGCGAGCAGCATGAAGTCCTCGAACACCTGATCCGGCAGCTTCTCCCCCACCTGCGCCACCGAGAACGCGTCGAACGTCAGCCGGCGCAGCGCGGGCGTGAAGTCGATGCGGTCCTGCTTCAGCAGCGCGTCCACGGACTCGGAGATGGCCGCCTGCATGGGGCCCACCATGTCCGCCAGCGACTCCGCGGCCCACGGCCGGGCCGTGGGCTCCAGGGCGCGCTTCTGGGCCCAGTCGCCACGCAGCTCCGCCGTGAAGGCCGTGTCGTCCGTCGTGGAGGGGCGGATCTGCTCGCTGATGTTGCCCTTCTCGAACTCCATCCGGCGCGGGGACTCGTAGACCTCCGCGATGAGCGCCGGGTCGTTGAGCACCAGCCCGGGATTCGGTCCCATCCAGATGAGCGTGACGCCGCCGTACTCGCGGCCATAGCGGGCGCAGACGTCCCAGGGCGAAGCCCCCAGGAAGTCCCCAGCCGTGCCAAGGATCCCCGGCGGGGGACCGGGCAGCGACGCGAACGGCTTTCGCTTCGCGCCGAAGAAGAGGTTGAAGATGCCGCGAGAGAGGGCGTTGGGCACGGGCGGTGTCTCCTGACGGCGCTAGACGGTGATGCCGCAGGGGATGCGGTCGGCCTGCAGGACGGTGTAGGGCACCGCGAGCTTCGCGTTGCGCGCCTTCACGGCCTCGCTCTGCGCGCGCAGGCGGGAGTGGAAGCGGTCGCGGATGGCGAGGAGTTCCTGCTCCTGGAAGTACTCCTCGCGCCAGCCGTCCTCGTGGAGCAGGTACTCCTCGTCGTCACCGAAGCTGGACAGCGCGCGGCCCACGGCCACCTGCCAGAGCATCTGCGTCTTGGAGGGAATCATCGCTTCGATGTCCTTCTCCCCCAGGACGCCCTTCTGGCGCGGCGGAGGCTGGCGCATGCACAGCGGCGCGTTGGGCACGAAGGCGTAGTGCTCGTACTGGAGGTAGTTCACCGCCGCGTGCTGGACGCTGACCGTGAAGAGCACCGTGGTGAGGATGTCCGTGAGGTCGGAAACGCGCTTCAGCTCCGCGCACGGGAGCTTCTCCACGGGCAGGCCGTGCTCGGTGAGGTCCTTCCACCAGCGCTGCATGTCGGTGTCGTGCACCAGGTCCTCGTCGGACCTGTAGAAGTGCCCCAGCACGCCGCCCACGTACTCCTCCAGGGCGTCCCACAGCAGCAGCGCGTCATCCCGGTATGGGTAGTTCGGGAGCACCGCGGGGTCGAGCACGCCGCGCCGCTCGATGTCCTGGCGCGGCTGGTTGTCCGTGAGCCTCCAGGTCCGGTACCCCTTCTTGCCCAGGAACACATGGCCCTGGTCGGGGCCGCCGGTGGCGATGAGGTCGTCGAACACGCCGCCTTCCGCGAGCAGGCCCTTTCGCGCGCCCTCGTTGATGGCGAGCGTGTAGCGGAAGTGGCGGCGCAGCAGCTTGTAGACCGGGTGCGGGTCCGGGAGGTTGCGCATCGTCGCCATGACGAACGGCTCCGCCACGAAGTGGGTGCGCAGCGCGTGGCCCACCATCTGGTGCGTGTTGCCCTCGCTGCACCGCAGGTAGATCTTCGCGGCCAGCCAGTCGTGCGCACTGTCATTGGGCGTGAACACCGGATCCAGCTCCGGGTCACGGCCGAGCTGGATGGCGAGGGGCCGCAGCTGCCGCGTGTCATCCAGGTACAGCAGACACCGGGACGCGGGCGCCCACCGGCGCTCCTCGACGCCCTCCTTGTTGGTCTTCTTGAACATGGGCACGTCGCCCAGGATCTCGAAGTCGAGCAGGAAGACGCGCTTGCCGGCCAGCGCCTGCTCCAGCGTCGTGCCCGGCGACAGCTGCCCCTTCAGCGCGTCATCCGTCACGGGCATGCCCTCCGGCAGCGCGGTGATGGACTGGATGTGGACGGGGCTGATGCCCTGCACCGCCTGCCGGGCGAACTCGGCGTCGTCCTGCCAGCGCCGGGCGAGCGTGGGCAGCTCGAGGCCCTTGAAGAAGTCGAAGATGTCCACGAGCCCGTTCCACGCCTTGCTCAGCACGGGCATGTGCAGCTTGATGGCCGCGAGCGTCTTCGCGATGACGACCTCGTAGCTGCCGTCCACGAGCCCCCGGTAGAGCTCGTCCTTGGGCAGCGGACGCGCCTCCGTGATGTCGAGCGCGCCGGGCAGCCCGGCGGTCGCCTCCGCGGGGCGCCAGGGGTACATGCGCTGGCGGGCCAGGAGCAGGTCGTTCCGGGCCATCTTCTCCCGCTCGTGCTGGACCTGCTGGGGCAGCCGCGCGGTGCCCTCGAGGACGTCGGCGGTGGTCTTGCCCAGGACCCAACGGTAGTACGGGAAGAACCAGTGCCTCCCCGTCGTGGTGACGGTCACCGAGTCCAGGAGCCAGTCGCCCCCGACGCCACCGCCAGCGTTGGAGAACCGGAGCACGAGCAGGTCGCCCAGGTCCTCGGCCTTGACGGTGTAGGCATCCACCGCGCCGGCCTCGAAGTCGTTGTGGAAGCGCTTGTCCAGGAGGTACGGCCGGCTCTCGCCCTTCGTGCCCACCAGGACCACGGAGATGGCAGAGTTGGTCCCCGCACCGAGCTTCGAGCTCGTGCGAATCGTTAGCGTGTAATCGGTACCCATGGATTCTCCACTAGCACGTGGCGCGCAAGGTACGCCTGTGGAAGCGGGGCGGACAATGTGCGGAGGCGTCGCCGCTCATGCGGAGCAGGTGACGGCGGCTGGCTGCCGTGGATCCGATAGCCGCCTGCCCTCGGGGGCGAGGGCGCGAGTATGGGATTGCCGCAGGCATGCTACCTTCCCGCGAGATGAAGCCTGCTTCCCGTTGTCCCCCGGCTGAGGGTGGTTCCCGCGGTACCTATCGGGGGTCGGCTCCGACCACGGCAGGCACTGAGGCGCGGAGCTGATGCCGACCGCGTGGCGCCGGTTGTTGACCTCGCTGGGGTTCTCTTCCAAGGCCGTGGAACCGCCGCTCCTGGAGGCGGAGGAGCTGGCCCGGTGGTACGCGGGGCTGGGATTGAAGGAGCGGCTGGCGGTCAGCCGCAACCTGGTCAAGCAGGTGCGCGCGCCGCGAGCGCTCCGGGCTTCGTCGAGCCTCCCCGCCGTCGTCACCGGCAGGTTGATGTTCGAGCAGGACGGGCCCCAGGGGCCCATTCCCCTGCATCACATCAAGCTCGAGCTGTGGGACCGGGACTTCGGCACGCCGGACGACTTCCTGGGCGAGGGCTTCACGGCCGCGGATGGCTCATTCACCATCCGCTACGACCCGGCGGACGCGGGTGAAGGAGACACGCCGGACCTGGAGCTGCGCTTCTTCGAGCCGCAGCACACGTTCCGCCAGGACGGCCGCGTGGTGGAGACCTGGAGGCGCATCGGTTCGGAGCGCGGGCCGGACGATCACGTTGGACTGGAGCACGACTTCGGGACGCTGCGGCTGCCCTACTGGGAATACGACCCGTCTACGCCGCTGGCGCGGTTGCTGGTGGTGGAGGAAGGCACTCCGCCAACGGCGTATGCGCCCGGGCGCGCGCTGGCGATGATCAAGGCCGTCGCGCCCATCGAACTGGTGAAGCGGCAGCACCAGATGCAGATCCGGCTGGGCCAGGCGCCGAGCCTCGCGAAGATCCAGGCGGACTACCCGGAGACGCTGACGGTCCGGATGGAGCGCGAGTCCCCGGGCTCCTCGCGGAGCGATGCGTGGTTCGGAGAGCGGCTGCTCAACGGGATGTTCTCCACCCTCCTGGACCGCGACCCGGAGGTGCCTGGGGACGACCAGGCCTTCCGGCTGTACCTGCCGTGGAATGCCTATGAGCAGGACGGCGTGCATTGCCTGCCGGACGTGGACCTCCGCCTGCGGCTGGTGGACGGCAAGCTGCTGCCCCAGCGGATCATCCTGGGGATGCGGGAGCCCGGAGCGACGGCGCCCGGCTCACCGGTGACGCGGCGGACATACACGCCCGCGGATGGCGCGGCCTGGGAGGCGGCGAAGCGGATGGCGCGGGTGAGCGCGACGCTGGACGTGGAGCTGGGCAATCACCTGGGGCAGTGCCACTTCAACGTGGAGCAGTACGCCATCGCCGCGCACCGCAACCTGCGGCGCAATCCCTTGCGCTGGCTGCTCATGCCGCACCTGCGCGAGGTGGTGTTGATCAACCACGCCGCCAACGGGTTCCTGGTGGGGCCCTCGGGGTACATCACGCGGGCCAGTGCGCTGACGGAAGCAGGCATCCACCAGCGGCTGGAGCACCTGATGGGCAGCTATGACTGGAAGGGCTTCGCGCCCGCGGCGCCAGTCTGCGAGGGGCACCGCTACGCGCACGCGGGCCAGCTCTTCTGGAAGCTGCTCGGAGAGCACATCGACGCGTTCTTCGCGGAGCACGGCGCCGCGGTGGAGGCACAATGGCAGGAGGTGCGCAGGTTCTCGGACGACCTCGTCGCGCACTCCGCGCCAGCGTTCGTGTGCCGCTATCTGCGGGCGAAGGTGCCGGGCAAGGACGCGCCGTGGTTCGTGCGCTCGGAGCGAATGGACCTGGACGCGAAGGTCGCGGAGCCGGCAGCCAGGGCCGTGAGCGCGGTGACGCGGACGGAGACGCCCCAGCCCGGTGAGGTGGAGGCGCTGAAGCACCTCTGCCGCTACGTCATCTTCTTCGCGACGTTCCGGCACGCCTGGGCGAACAACCTCCAGTGGGAGGACGCGGGAGAGGTCCTGTACTCATGTCTGGGATTGCGCTGGGGCAAGGGCGGCGCGCTGTCCACCGAGGAAGACCTGGACGTCGCGCCGCCGCCTGACGCGGCGACGGAGATGCTGTGGATCTCCTGGATGTTGTCCAAGACGAACTACGGCTTCATCCTGTCCAACGAAGAGGAAGACCTGCATCCCCGTCTGCTGGAGCTGCTCCGGGCTCATGCCGCGGACTTCGCGGCCCTGGGCCTGGATGTCCGGACGGTCAGCTCCCGCATCAACATCTGAGCGGCATCAGTACGTCCAGGGGAAGCGCTTGAAGTCGCGCTTGCGCTTCTGCACGAACGCGTCGCGGCCTTCCTGTGCCTCTTCCGTGCCGTAGCCCAGACGCGTGGCCTCTCCCGCGAAGAGCTGCTGGCCCACGAGCCCGTCATCCGGGAGGTTGAAGGCATACTTCAGCATCTTGATGGCCGTGGGGCTCTTGGTGTTGATCTCCGCCGCCCACTCCAGCGCCACCTTCTCCAGGTCCTTGTGCGGCACGGACTTGTTGATGGCGTTCATCTGGAACGCCTCGTCCGCCGTGTAGGCCTGGCCCAGGAAGAAGATTTCGCGCGCCCGCTTCTGTCCCACCTGCCGCGCCAGCAGCGCGCTGCCGTAGCCCGCGTCGTAGCTGGCCACGTCCGCGTCCGTCTGCTTGAACATCCCGTGCTCCTTGCTCGCGATGGTCAGGTCGCAGACGACATGCAGGCTGTGCCCGCCACCCGCCGTCCAGCCCGGCACCACCGCCATCACCACCTTCGGCAGGAAGCGGATCTGCCGCTGGACCTCCAGGATGTGCAGGCGCCCCAGCCGCGCGGGGTCCGCCGCGTCCTCTCCGGGCTCGTACTTGTAGCCGTCCTTGCCTCGGATGCGCTGGTCGCCTCCCGAGCAGAACGCCCACCCGCCGTCCTTCGGCGACGGGCCGTTGCCCGTGAGCAGCACCACGCCCACGTCCGTCATGAACCGCGTGGCCTCCAGCGCCCGGGCCAGCTCGTCCACCGTCTTCGGACGGAACGCGTTGCGCACCTCCGGCCGGTTGAACGCGATGCGCACCGTGCCCTGATCCACCGCGCGGTGGAACGTGATGTCCTTGAACTTGTGGCCTTCCACCGGCTGCCAGCGGGACGCGTCAAAGAGGTCCGAGACCATGCGCAGTCTTGCTCCGAAATTGAGGGAGTGAACGGCCCGGAACCCTAGCGGTTTCCGCTCGGGGACGCCCGCGCTACCGTGCGCGCCATGTCCACGAGCCTGCTCGTCGTCCATGTCCACGTGCACGTGCTGCCCCAGCACGTCGACGCCTTCCTCCAGGCCACCCTCGCCAACGCCCGCGAGAGCGTGAAGGAGCCCGGCATCGCCCGCTTCGATGTCTGCCAGGACAACGAAGACCCCACCCGCTTCGTCCTCGTGGAGGCCTACCGCACGGCGGAAGCCCCCGCCGCGCACAAGGAGACCGCCCACTACCTCACGTGGCGTGACACCGTCACCTCCATGATGGCCGAGCCCCGCACCGCGCGCCGCTACTCCAACCGCTTCCCCGACGACGCGGCCTGGTGACATGCCCACCGCCCCCTTCGAGTTCGCCACCGCCACCCGCGTCCTCTTCGGCCCGGGCCGCGTCCAGGAAGTCCCCGACCTCGTGCGCGGCCTCGGCGGCCGGAAGGTCCTGCTCGTCACCGGCACCAACCCCGCCCGCGCCGAACCCGTCCGCGCGGGGCTCGAACGGCTGGGCATCCCTTCCGCCTCCTTCCGCGTCCCGGGCGAGCCCACCGTCGAGCTCGCGCGCGAAGGCACCGCCGCCGCCGTGGACTCCGGCTGTGGCGCCGTGGTCGCCATCGGCGGAGGCAGCGCGCTCGACGCGGGCAAGGCCATCGCCGCGCTCGCCGCCAACGGGGGCGACCCGCTGGACTACCTGGAGGTCATCGGCCGGGGGCAGGCCCTGACGAAGCCGTCGCTGCCGTTCGTGGCCGTGCCGACCACGGCGGGCACCGGCTCGGAGGTGACGCGCAACGCGGTGCTGGGCTCGAAGGAGGCCGGCGTGAAGGCCAGCCTGCGCAGCCCGATGATGCTCCCCCGCGTCGCCCTGGTGGACCCCGACCTGCTGGAGCACGCGCCCGCGGACGTGCTCGCGGCGGGCGGTCTGGACGCGCTGTCGCAGCTCATCGAACCGTTCCTGTCCATCCGAGCCCAGCCGCTCACGGACGCGCTCGCGCGCGAAGGCATGCAGCGCTCGGCGCGCTCGCTGCGCAAGGCGGTGCTGCACGGCCCCGGCCCGGCGGAGCGAGAGGACCTGGCCATCGCCAGCCTCTTCGGCGGCCTGTGCCTCGCCAACTCAGGCCTGGGCGCGGTGCATGGCTTCGCGGCGCCTTTGGGCGGGATGCTCGGCGCGGCCCATGGCGCGCTGTGCGCCGCGCTGCTCGGGGCCACGCTGGAGCTGAACCTGGAGGCGCTGCGCTCGCGCGCTCCGGACCACCCCGCCCTGCCCCGCTTCCGCGAGCTGGCGGTGTTGCTCACCGGCCAGTCCAACGCCCGCGCCGAGGACGGCATCACCTGGGTGAAGGACCTGGTCCACGCCGTGCGCATCCGGGGCCTGCGCGACATGGGCCTCACCGACTCTGCCATCCCGGAGCTCGTCACCAAGGCCCGCGCCGCCAGCAGCATGAAGGGCAATCCGCTCCCGCTCACGGACGCGGAGTTGACGGCGCTCGTCGAACGGTCGATGTGAGGACCCACCCATGAAACCCGCCGCCCTCGTCCCCGTGGTGCTCGAACGCCTCCGCGAGAAGTACCCCGACGCGAAGTACGAGCTGAACTGGAACACTCCCTTCGAGTTGCTCGTGGCCACCATCCTGGCCGCGCAGTGCACGGACGAGCGCGTCAACCGCGTCACCGCCGAGCTGTGGAAGAAGTACGACGGCCCCCAGGCGCTCGCGGACGCGGACACCGCGGAGCTGGAGGAGGACCTCAAGCCCACCGGCTTCTTCAAGCAGAAGACCAAGACGGTGCAGGCCGTGAGCCGCGCGCTGCTGGATGCGCACCAGGGCGAGGTGCCCGACCGCATGGAGGACCTGGTGGAGCTGCCCGGCGTGGCGCGCAAGACGGCCAACGTCGTGCTCAACACGGCCTTCAATCAGGCCTCCGGCGTCATCGTGGACACGCACGTGGCCCGCGTCAGCCAGCGCCTGGGCCTGACCAAGCAGGAGAAGCCGGAGGCCATCGAGACGGACCTGATGAAGCTGGTGCCCAAGGACGACTGGACCTTCTTCGGCCCCGCCGTGGTGCTGCACGGCCGCTACACCTGCGTGGCCAAGAAGCCCAAGTGCTCGGAGTGCCTCCTCAACGACGTGTGCCCCAAGCTGGGCGTGGCCTGAGCCGTCACAGGTGCGCGAGCACCGCCAGCGTCAGCAGCCAGTCCAGCCCGGCTTCGAGGAAGTAGTACGTGGAGCCGTCCAGCGAGGTGCCAAAGCCGGTGCCCAGATGGCCGATGGGCCCCGCGAAGAACTTCATGCCCAGCTCGGCCCCCACGTTGATGGGGATGCGCCGCGAGGACGAGTTGTCCAGGTACGGGCCCACCAGCGCCCGGCCATAGGGCGCGAACCAGTTCGTCACGAAGTGCTGGTAGCCCACGGTGGCGTTCAGCGACACCAGGTTCGGGCCAAGGCCCAGGTTGGCGCCCAGCGTCAGCCGCCGGGCCTTGAGCCCCATGGGCTGCACGTTCACGTCCAGGGCCATCCCCAGGCCGCCGTCGAACGGCACGCGCCAGGCGAACGCGAACTCCGTCGTCGACTTGTCGATGGACAGCGCCTCGTAACGCAGTTGCGCCGCGCCCACCTGGTCACCGCGCGCGTCCTGGAGGTCCGCGAGCGCCAGCGTGGCCTCCTCCGAGTCCTCGTCATAGACCTTGCGCAGCGGTGGCTCCGCGCCATCCAGGTCCCCGCGCGCCAGCCGGTCCTTGCCCTGCGTCAGACAGGCGGACGTGGAGCCCATGGCGCACGCGAGCCCGAAGGCCCGGTCCGCCTCCTCCGTTCGGCCATCCACCTGGAGCTGCTTCGCCCAGGTCTCGCAGGCCCAGGCGCTCCCGCCGTCGCACTTCTCCTCCAACGAAGGGACGCGCGTCACCTCGCTCGTCGTCACGCACGCCACCGGCAGCAGGCACGGCAGCAGGCACGACACACGGAGCAGGGACTGAAGAGGACCACGGAGGGCTGGGGCCGCAACCATGGTCCACATTCAAACACACCGCCGGGCCGCGGCGTGTCCGGCGCGTTGCGTCTTTCAGCGTTCTTCCAGCGGCCCCTCCCCGTCGTGGATGACGCCCGGGTCGCGGCCGAGGTCCGGCCCGTCCCCGCTGCGCTCGTCGGCCTTCTGCTCCTCGGAGGCCGTGTCACCCGAGCCGCCCACGCCTTCCCGGAAGCCATCGGCGGCCTCGCGGCTGGACTCGCTGAGGCTCTCCGCGGCCCGGCTGGCGCCGTGCTGGACGTCCTTGGCGGCCTCGCCTACCTCCTGGCCGACCTGACGGGCGTTCTCGTTGACGGCCTGCTGCTGGCGCTCATTGCAGCCGGCCGTGAAGCTCACGGTTCCAATCACACCCAGCACGACGAGCCCGTTGAAGCGGCGTGTCCACATGGTCGTCTCCCCGAGGGTCCCGGCCCTCTGGCGTGAAACGTAGGCACGCCTGCGCCCCAACGAAGGCCTGGCTTCCCTCCCGGAAGGGCTCGGGGGGCCGCTTGCCTGTCAGCCCCCGGCGGCGCGGGTCTTGCGGAAGGCCTCCGGGGACGTGCCCCACCAGCGCTTGAAGGCGCGGTGGAAGGCGGCCGGATCCGCGTACCCCAGCAGGAAGGACACCTCCGCGATGGACATGCGCCGCTGGAGGTAGCCCTGGGACAGCTCGCGCCGCAACGCCTCCACGATGCCCGCGTAGGTGCGCCCCTCCGCCGCCAGCTGGCGCTGCAACGTGCGGGATGGAACGCGCAGGGCCCTCGCCACCGCGGCAAAGGAGGAGTCGCCTCCCGCCAGCGTCCTCCGCACCTGTTCCCGCACGCGGTCCGACAGGGTGTCCGCGACGGGCAGCCGCGCCAGGACGCGGCGGGCGTGATGCTCGAACACGGCGTTGAGCAGCGCGTCCGCGTGGACGAAGGGCCGGTCCGCGTCTCTGGCGGAGAACTCCAGGTCGTTCGCCGGGGCGTTGAACTCCAGAGGACAGCCGAAGAGGGTCTCGTGTTCGCGCAGGTCCGCGGGCGCCGGGTGGACGAAGCGCGCGCGCAGGGGCCGCACGTCCGCGCCGGTGAAGACGCGGATGCCCGTGGCCAGTTGCACCAGCGCCACCTCCGCCAGGTGCCGGTGCGCGGGCCGCCACGAGGGGCCCACGGGCGTGAAGCGCATGCGCGCGCCGCGCGGCGTGTCCTCCACGACGAAGCGCTCGCCGTCGCCCCACACGCGCTGGTAACGGCAGCCGCGAACCATGGCCTCGCGGAGGTTGGCGCTGGTGAGGATGACGAGCGACGCGGGGTCGTCCGCGTCCATCACGTCCATGCCCGCCATGTGCAGCCCCAGGTTGTCATCCCCGGTGAGCGACACGGCCCGCTCCAGGATGTCGTCCAGCACGGCGTAGGGGATGCGCGCTTCCGGGTCGCCCAGGTCCGACCACCGCAGCCCCACCTCCTCGCAGAGCCGCTCCGAGGGAACGCCGCGCTTCGCCGCCGCGAGCAGTCCCTGCCGGGCCAGGCGGGCGGAGAGCGAAGGGGGAGCGGAGGACGTCACGGGCAGGGACGCTAGCGACCGCCTGGCGCGAGCGGCAAGCCGTTCTGGCGCCAGCGGTCAGTGCATCCCCCGCGCGCGAGCGGCACCTTGTCCCGCATGGACGCCACCGCCACCGAGCACCCCGCCCTGCTGCCCCGCCTGCACCTCTTCGAGCTGATTGATCAGCCCTGGTATCCGCGCGCGGCGCGCAACCTGTCCACGGACTACCTGCACGCGGTGTCCACGCGGATGGGGTTGTTCGACGCGGCGGCGGACGTGCTCGCGAAGGGGCTCCAGGCGTCCGGCACGGACACGCTGGTGGATCTGGGCTCCGGTGGCCAGGGGCCCGTGCCCCGCTTGCAGAAGTTGCTGGAGGCCCGCCACGGCTTGAAGACGCGGGCGGTGCTCACGGACCTGTACCCCAACGCGGAGGCCGCCAAGCGGGCCCAGGCGGAGGGCGCCACGTACCTGCCCCGGCCCGTGGATGCGCGGCAGGTGCCAGAAGACCTGCGCGGAATGAGGACACTCTTCAACGCCCTGCACCACTTCCGCCCGGAGGAGGTGCGCGAGGTGATGGAGGACGCGCAGCGGCGCGGTGAAGCGTTCGCGGCCTTCGAGGTCGTGCACCGCACGCCGGGCGGGGTGCTGGGCACGCTGTTCGTGCCGCTGCTGGTGCTGCTCTTCACGCCGTTCATCCGGCCGCTGACGCCGCTGCGCCTGCTGCTCACCTACGCGGTGCCGGTGGCGCCGTTGGCGCTCGCGTGGGACGGTCTGGTGTCCACGCTGCGGGCCCACCGGCCGGAGGAACTGAAGGCCCTGACGCAGAGCCTCCAGCGCCCCGGCTACACGTGGGAGGTGGGCGTGGTGCGTGAGAAAGGCAAGGGCGCCGTCACCTACGTGCTCGGGATTCCCGTGCGCTAGCAGGGTGCGGAAGAAGCCGGAGCGGTTGGGCGTGGTGAACTCGACGCGGCGAGGGGCCACCCAGAGCATGTTGTTGCGGTGGGTGAAGATGGTGTCGTCACTCCAGGTCGGAAGCGCGAAGACGCAAAGCTGGTGGAGACGGTTCGTCACCGCGCACAGGCCCTTGATGGTGGAGATTTCCTCGTCGGAGCCATTGGCGCTGATGGCGATGACACCCTTCCCGTCCAACAAGTCCTGGAAGACGCTGGGCTAGATGGCGGAGAGCGTCTTGCCGGAGCCCGTCTGTCCCATGACGTGGCGGTGCATGGATTGGTCCTGCTCCGAGAGGTAGACGGGCTGCCAGGACAGGGGGCGAAAGCAGCGGGCCACCGGCGTCATGCCGACGAACTTTTGCTGGGGTGGGCGCCGACGAATGGCCTCAGTAACGTCGTAGGTGTGGAAGGGCAGGCTGCTGGAGTCCGGGGTGAGATGCATGCCGGTGAGGAAGGGGACGACGTGGTTGAACCACCCGAGGAGAAAGGCCCGGTAAAGGAGCAGCACCGCGGTGAGCGCGAGCGCGAAAAGGACGGAGGCCAGCATCGGGTGGGAGAGCGTCCAGGCCCGCGCCTCGCCGTAGGCGGGAAGCAAGGGCCCCAGCAGACGGGAGGGGGCGGAGAGGAGCGCGGAGGATTCGAGGGAGGTGGGGTGGGCCGTCTGGAAGGAGGCTTCGAGGACGCCAATGCACATGGCGGCACCGAAGAGAGCCACCCAGACGGGACGGATGGTGTTGGGAGGGCCAGCGGGAGCCTGGTTGAGATCGCTCAGGCGCGACTCCGGTGAGGGTGCCCGGAGACGATGCACTAATTAGTGCAAAATCACAGCAAGAGGTGCGAGGGGCGCAGACGTCTGCGGCCGCCCCCCCCCCGCCATTACGGCTCACCGAGACTGAGAGAGGGAGCGCACGCCAGAGGTGATTGGCAGGCCAGGGATGACCCATGCGGGTAATCAATGACACCCAATAATTAACGGCAAAGCCTGTACTGCGTGCCGATTTTGAAGTTCAACTCGCGGCTCTTCCTGCTTTCAGCGGAGCCGAAATGACGGTAGCGGAACGAATTCGTGGTTGGACATACATGCTGGGTGTGATTGCCCTCTTGGGCTCTGCGACCGCGGCCCATGCGGCTGGCCAAATGGTCATCACTTCGACGGAAGCGGACCCGCCGACGGACACGCTCTATATCTACGGCGAGAACTTCGGTTACGTGAAGTCGTTGGTGAAGTTCGCAGGCATCACCGTCCAGAACAACAAAATCCAGGCATGGGGGGACACGGCGATCACCATCACTGTTCCCTATTTCTTGCTGAAATCGCCTGGGACATACCGGCTCAGCGTCTCAACGGGGCCCGCGCCGGAACAGAATGCTGACATTGACATCACAGTAGGGCCGCAAGGGCCCAAGGGCGACAAGGGCGACAAGGGCGACAAGGGCGACACCGGTTTGACGGGTGCGCAGGGGGTCCAGGGCTCCGAAGGACTTAAGGGCGAAACTGGAGCGGTGGGCGCGACGGGTCCCAAGGGCGACAAGGGCGACAAGGGCGACACCGGAGCGGTGGGCGCGACGGGTCCCAAGGGCGACAAGGGCGATGTGGGACCTATAGGGCCCCAAGGCCCTGGGGCTCTCTATGTGACTCTCGGCTGGGGCACCCTCGGCTCTTACGTCGGAAGCTGCACGTATGCCAACAGGGAGAGTCAGGCCTGCGCTTCAGCAATGAGTCGTTACTGCAGAGCGATCGGATATACTGCAAGCACGGGAATTCAGGAGGCAATTTCCGCCAATGCCGGTTTCGCCTGCGTAAAATGAGGTTCTGTTAGGCGGAGCGGAACCGAGTGCAGGAGTGCCGTTGCCGGGCCGTCAGGCACGCAGCGGCACCCCACCCGCTGCTGGGGCCGGCGCGCTGCCTCTCAGAGCGCCCTGCCACACCTAACCCCCTTCAGGGAAGTCGGGTAAGGGGCTGAGGGTTACGTCATGGAGGAGGGCGTCCATGGCGTGGCAGCCAAAGCACTGGACGGCGCAGCAGCTTGAGGAGCGGCGGCTTGCGGCCGGAAGACTCCTGCGGCGGGGGCACCTGTCGCAGGCGGAGGTGGCGCGCCGTGTGGGTGTCAGCGAGGCCTCCGTCAGTCGTTGGGCGCGGCGACTGAATGAGGCGGGCGGCAGCACACGCGGGTTGAAAGCGAGGCCGCGCACGGGCCGGCCGTCGAAGTTGAGTTCGGCGGAGTGGCAGCAGGTCGCGCAGTTGGTAGGGGCAGGGGCGCGCACCTGTGGCTTCCCTACCGAGCGATGGACGCTCACGCGAGTGGCGCACCTCATCCACCGCACGTTCGGAGTGCGCTACCACCCCAATTACCTGGCCGGATGTCTTCACCGGTTGGGTTTGAGTCCGCAGCAGCCTCGCACGCGAGCCAAGGAGCGTGACGATGAGTTGGTGGAGGCATGGCTGAAGCGCGACTGGCCCCGCATCAAAAGGGGGCTCGAAGAAGCGGGCGGACCATTGCCTTCGTGGACGAGACAGGTAGTTCGTTTCGGGCCCGCGTAGCGTCTACCTGGGCGCCCGTCGGGCATCCGCCCATCCTGCGCCGTCGTGACAAGCGGCGCGAAGTCTCCAGCATCGTCGCCCTCGTTGCCCCGTACAGCCGCAGGCCGGCGCGCCTGTATTCGCGCCACCGAGAGGGCAGCTTCACCAGCCAGGACATCATCGCTGCCCTGCGCTACTTCCGCAGGAAGGTGGGCCGTCCTCTCACCATCGTGTGGGACGGCCTCAACCAGCACCACAGTGCCGAGACGCTCGACTTCGTCGCCCGCCACCCCGAGGACTTCCGCCTTGAACGGCTGCCGGGCTATGCGCCAGACCTCAATCCCGAGGAGGGCTGCAACGGCATGGTGAAGGCCGAGCTGCGCAATGCTACGCCCGACTCTGTCGCTGAGCTACGCGCCCAGGCACGCGCTTCATTCGTGCGCCTGGGCCACCGCCACGACGTTCTCGCTGCCTTCTTCCTTCACGCTGGCCTGCGCCTTACCGGACTTCCCTGAAGAGGGTTAGCGCGATCCGCCGTGCCTGCGAGGGATAGCGCACGCAGAGCAACGGGGCGGCCCGGCCTCTGGGGCCCAGCGGCGGCCACCGCCCTGCCTACCACCCACGCCAGGAGCTGGAGACGGGGCGCGACCGAGTCCCGCGAGGCCGTGCCCCACCAAGTGTTGCTGCCAGGGCCGTCAGGCGCGGGGCGGCACTCCATCACGTGCAGCAGGCGCGGGCGCGCCGTTTCATAGCAAGCCCTACCCCACCTCCGGCGGCCGTCCGAGCCTGCAAGGAAGAAGTGGATCTGCAGAGGCCGCGTAGGGCGGGGACCGTGGCGGCTCCCCGTCTCGGGCGTAGCCAGGGTCCCCACCCAGTTCCTCCGCCCACGTCGGAAGTTAGAGGCAGTAGAGAGGCCGGGAATGACCCAGGCGGGTATTTAATGAAAATCAAGATTTAGCATTAAATCATGGACTTTATGTAAATTCTGAAGTTCAAGTGACGGCTCTTCCTTCTTACAAAGGAGCCGACATGACGGTGGCGGAACGAATTCGTGGGTGGACGTATGTGCTGGGTGTGATTGCGCTCATGGGCACGGCGACGTCAGCCCATGCGGAAGGCCAGGTAGTCATCACTTCAACGGAATCCGACACGCCGAACAACACGCTCTACATCTACGGCGAGAACTTCGGACTCGTGAAGTCGTTGGTGAAGTTCGCAGGCATCATCGTCCAACCCAACAAAATCCCGGCTTACGGTGATACGGCGATCACCATCATCGTTCCCTACAATCTCCTGGAGACGCCAGGGACGTACCGACTCAGCGTCTCAACGGGGTCCGCGCCGGAGCAGAATGCTGACATTGACGTCACGGTGGGGCCCCAAGGGCCGAAGGGCGACAAGGGCGACAAGGGCGACAAGGGCGAGACCGGCGCAACGGGTGCGCAGGGGGAAAAGGGCGACACTGGTTCGACGGGCCCCCAGGGCGAAATCGGTTTGACGGGTCCGCAGGGCATCCAGGGCGAGAGGGGCCTGACGGGTATTAAGGGCGACAAGGGCGACAAGGGCGACAAGGGCGACAAGGGCCTGACGGGTGCCACTGGCCTGACGGGTGCCACTGGCCTGACGGGTGCCACTGGCCTGCAAGGCCCCATTGGCCCTAAGCCATTCGTCCACTGTTCAATAGCTACGGGGCATGATGCGTCTGCTGGAAATTGGAGTTATGCGTACTGTCCGGCCGGTTATCTGGCGATGGGCGGTTCGTGCCGGCAGCGGAGTGGGGGGACCGGTCAACTCCAATCTATGCTGCACGAGACGACGTATGGTTGCTACCTCTCATCCTCAACCGCTGGCGTGTTCTATGCGGTGGCACGTTGCTGCTACATCCAGTAAAGCAGACACATGTTACATAGGGACGGCGCGCTGCCTCATCTGCGCGCCCTACCCCGTCCCGAGCTCGCGAGGAGGAAGCGCGGACGGCTCCAACGTCTGAGGCGAAGGCGGCCTGGACGTCGCCGGGCGCCACCGGGGGTCCCCGCGCAGCAGGGGCCGAATGGAACCATGATTTTCGCCGCGCAGTTCGAGCCAGGCGGCTGCACTTCCTGGTGGGCGTGCAAGGCAACATCAACGTGTGGCGCCCAGGTGCCAAGCCGCGACTTCCTCACCGATTGCCGCACCAGATGGGCCGTCCTCGCACGCGCTATGTCGATGAGTCAGGTCACCGCCCGTCCTCATTGAGCCGTTGGCGCGCACCCTGCCTCGTTCCGCCTTTCACGTCGTGCGTTGGAGGCAAGGAAACCGTGGCGTGCAGTCCTCGCGCTTTGCCGCCATGCGAGTCCACACGGCGGAGCACCACTTCTGGCGCGAGCCGCCAGGGGAAGATGTGTGGCTGCTGGTGGAATGGCCGCGCGGCGAGGCAGCCCCGACGAAGTATCACCTTTCGTCCCTGCCTCCAGACACAACGCTCACGGAGTTGGTTCGTCTGTCCAAGCTACGCTGGCGAGTGGAGCGCGACTATCAGGAGTTGAAGGGAGAAGTCGGCTTGGACCACTTTGAGGGCCGCAGTTGGCGAGGCATCCACCACCGCGCCACACTCTGCATGGTGGCCCATGGCTTCCTCGCCCTCCGCCGGGTGCTTTTCCCCCCGGAGCAGGACGCGGTGGACGCTGCCCCCAAGTGCGGCGGCAGTTCCAAGTCCTGCTCCTTCGCCGCATTGGGCACTGCCCCTGTGCCTGCGACCGGTCAACGCCCAGGCGCCTCCTCGTGGGCGCTCATGCATGTGACCGAGTAGTATTAGACGGGAATGTCCTCCCACGGCTTCGTGGGGTGCCGGGCGCGGAAGGTCTCGATGCGTGCGCTCACCTCCCAGCTCGTGTGCGTGTCCCGCAGCTGGTCCAGGTACAGGCAGCGCCTGGCGACGGCGTTCAGGTCGAAGGCCCAATACATGCTCATCAGCGGGTTGATGAACAGCTTGCTGCCCTGCGTCCGAGACGTGCGGTGCTGGTCGCCATAGTCCCCGTCGATGGCGCCCACCACCGACAGCGACACGATGCTCGGGCGCCGGGCCATCTCCTCGGAGGAGAACATGACTGCCTCGCGGTAGAGGTCCACCTCCGGCATCCCCGGCAGCAGCGCGGTGACGCCTAGATACGCCCCGCGCCGGCTCAGGTCCGCGACTGCTTCCAGGTAGTGCGCGTGACAGATGCCGTGGAACGCGTCCACGCCGAACCCCAGGCAGACGATCAGCTTGTCCCGCAGCGACAGCGAATCCACCGCCGCCAGGCTCGAGATGTCCTCCTCCGGTGTGCCCAGCCCGGCCTCGTCCCCGCGCATGAGGATGTCCGTGCCGCCGTCCACCAACACCACCGTGTCGAAGCCCAGCTCCTTCTGCAATGCAGCCCAGGCCTCGCTCAACGGCGCGACGCCAACCTTGTCGAAGCAGAAGATGGAGACGGACTCGCCTCTCGCCTGGAACCAGCGGGCGAGCACGCCTTCCGGAAAGTAGTGCGCCGGTCCCTGCGTCTCCGCGCGGACCTCCATCAGCCCCGGGGCCACGACGCGTCCATCCACGCGGTCCAGGACCGTGAAGCTCAGGTTCGCCAGCGACACGCGCTTGCCCATCTCACGCAGGCGGAAATACAGCGGCAGGCCGCAGTAGATGTCGAAGCCGCCGCCCGCGCCCGCGAGGAGCACGTGTTCCGCGCGCTGGAGCCGTTCAAACAACGGTGAGGTGGCCAGGTCCATGGTGATGTCAGTCCGCCGTCTCTTCATCCGGAGTCGACGGCGCCTGTGGGAACTCCACCTCGGGGTCGTAGGCGTCGCTCTCGTCCATGTCCGTCACTTCCTCGGCGGGCTCGTCTTCAATCTCGTCCGCCTCCGTCGTCTCCGCACCGGGGTCGAGCTCGTCCGGCTGCGACTCCTCCTCGTCGGAAGCCTGGAGGACCGCGGACTTCTCGAACCGCAGACGAACCGGCGCCTTCTCCGGCTTCGACTCGCATCCCCGCGCATCGAGGAACAGGTCCAGCGTGTTCACCTCGTCCCAGCGTTTGGAATCCACGAACTCGACGCTGTCGGTGAAGGTCTTCGTCGCCCCGGCCGCCAGGCTGTGCATGCTCAGGTCGTCCGCCAACACAGAGGCCCTGTCCTCGCTCACGTCCTCGTCCGCCCCATACCCCTGGATGCAAGCCTGGGCATTGATGCGCCGCCGGCTCACGTTCTTCAGCGTGTATTCAAGGACGTACTCGTCGGCTTCGGATCCTTGTCGCAGCGAGACGCCGGACAGCTCGACTTCTCCCGGCTCCAGCTTTCCTGGCCGTTTGGGTGTCGGCGCGTCCGCGGCGGCGGGCTCTCCCGTGGCACGCAGTCGCAATGGCTCGCTGGCCGCATGGAAGTCGGCCCCCTCGCAGCGCATCCCCCTGACCGTGAACAACAGCACCGTCAGGGCCGAGTCCCACTTCTCCTCCGGCAGGTAGAGATTGTCGTTGAAGACGTCGTCCGTGCCGCCCTTCACGGTGATGCTTCCCAGGTTCCGCTCATGGGTGACGAAGCCCATCTCGTCGAGCGGCGCCAGGCAGGCCTCCCCACGTCCCTGCGCCGTGCCGGGGTTGGTGAGCGTGTAGGTGACGTTCACGAAGGACGGGGTCCGCTTGAGCTTCACGCCGGAGAACCGCAGCGGCTTCACCACATGCGCCACTGGCTTCGTATCCAGAGCACCCGCCTGGGGCTGTTCCTTCTTGCACCCCGCGCCCACACCGCCGCGAGGCCCAACAACAGCACCCGGCCTAGCACCTTCCGCGGCTCACTCCCCATTCGGTGCCTGCTGCTCGTGGTTGAATTCCTCTTCCGGGTCATAGGCGTCGCTCGAGTCCATCCTCGTTTCGTCCTCGGGGTCCCCGGCGGGCTCGGCCTCCACTCCATCCACCGGCGCGTGGATGGACTCGGGCTTCACGATTCGGAAGCCCGTGTTGTCCGTGTCCGCGTCGTCCGCGCAGCCAAAAGGGCTGGTGAAGAGGCGCAGCACCGTCACCCGGTCCCAGTTCCGGTCGTTGTCGAAGACGACAGAGTCCTTGAGGGTCTCCGAAGCCCCCGGGGCCAGACTGAAGTCTCCCACGGGAGTCTCCTCCACGTGGGGGGGGGCGCCATCCTCCCCCACGTAGGCCCGCAGGCACCCCGAGCCCGACGCCCGGTGCTCACTCATGTTCGTGACCAGGTACTTGATGGAGTAGTCGTCGGACTGCCCGGCCTGGATCAGCTCGACGCCGGATACCTCGAAGTCGGTCGCCTGTGTGGCGTGGAACGCCTGGGGCGCGGGGGCGTCCGCTGGAGCAGGCTGGCCCGTGGGCTGCAGGCGCAGAACCTCGCTGGTCATCGTCGGCACGAGAACGCGCGAACAGCGGTTGTCGCCCGTGGTGTAGAGCATCACGGTCCGGGTCTGCTTCCAGGTCGTCGTCCCCAGGGACACCTTGTCCTCGAACGTGTCCGTCGTCCCGCCCTTCACGGTGATGCCGCCCATCCGCATCACTTCGATGACCCGGCCCTGGTCGTCGAGCAGGGATAGGCACGCATCCCCGCGCCCCTGCGCCGTGCCCGGGTTGGTCAGCGTGTAGGTCACCATCAAGGTGGTGCCCTGGGGCCGGAGCGTCACGTCGGAGAACCGGAGCAGCTTCGCCACCTTCTCCTTCGCGGCCGTCCCCGCGTCCGGAACGCCCGCGGCCACGGCGGCCACGGCCACCACGCCCGCGTCCACGGGGGCGCTCGTCACGGGTTGCTCCTTCTTGCAGCCGGCGCCCCACACCGTCGCGCATCCCAGCAGCAGCACACCCAGCGCGTTCCCGCGCCGCTGATCACTCCGCATGATGAAGCCCCCTCGGCTGCACGTCTTGCCGCCGGGTTTCATATGGGACACCGCCACGGCGCGGCAAGGCAGCCCCACGTCGCGCGAGCTTGACGCGGCAGGGCCGGAGCGCTCGGATGCGCGGCACCTATGCCCACTCCCAAGCTGCTCACCCGCGCGGAAGCCACCGACTACCAGGAAACGTCCCGCAGCGCCGACGTGGTCGCCTTCGTCGACGCCCTCTGTGCCCAGACCAAGCTCGCGAAGCGCGTGGACTTCGGCCAGAGCGGTGAAGGTCAGCCGCTCATGGCGCTCATCCTCAGCGACCGCAACTGCTTCACGCCAGAGCTGGCGAAGAAGCAGAAGAAGCTCATCGTGATGGTGGAGGCCAACATCCACGCGGGTGAGGTGGAGGGCAAGGAGACCCTCCAGGCGCTCGCGCGCGACCTCACGCTCACGTCGCTGGGCAAGAAGATCCTGGACCGGCTGTGCCTCGTGTTCGTCCCCAACTTCAACCCGGACGGCAATGATCGCATCAGCAAGGGCAACCGCGCGTTGGACCTGAAGAACCTGGAGGGCCAGGTCAACCCGCCCGGTGGCGTGGGCATGCGCTACACGGGCGAGGGCTGGAACCTCAACCGCGACAACATGAAGCAGGAGGCGCCGGAGACGCGCGCCCTGGCGAAGCTGTACCAGGCGTGGTGGCCGCACCTCTTCGTGGACTGCCACACCACGGACGGCAGCATCCACGGGTTCGACCTCACCTTCGACATCCCCCACGGCAACGCGGAGCTCCTCCACACCTCGCGCGGCTACAACCGCGAGCTGGCCGAGCGCGTGTCCGCCGCCGTGAAGAAGAAGCACGGCTTCGACAGCTTCTGGTACGGCAACTTCCTCAAGGAAGGCGACCCGACCTCCGGCTGGCACACCTACCCCGCGCTGCCCCGCTTCGGCAGCCACTTCCGCGGCCTCCTGGGCCGGCTGGACGTGCTGCTGGAGACGTACAGCTACATCGACTTCCCCCGCCGCTGCGCCGTCATCCGCGCGTGGGTGCTGGAGCTCATCCGCGACGCCGCCCGCTACGCCAAGGACTACCGCCGGGTCACCGAGTTCGAGGAGGCCGCCATCATCGCGCGCGGCAAGTCCCCCGACGCGAAGGAGTGGGTGGGCATCAACTTCGGCGTCGCCCAGCGCGACGCGGAAGGGGCGCTGGTGTTCGACTACCCGGCCTACGTGCTGGGCAAGGACATCGCCGCCATCAGCTCCTTCGACGAGGCCAGCATCCAGGCGCGCCGCTACCCGGGCAAGCGCAAGAAGGTCTACAAGACGCCGCACTACCGCACCTTCGTGCCCACCCAGTCGGTGAGCACGCCGTCCGCGTACCTGGTGCCCGCGTCGCTCGCGTCCCGGCTGGAAGGCCACGGCATCCGCTTCGAGAAGCTCGCCAAGGCGCAGCGCTTCCAGGTGGACAGCTACCGCATCGCCCGCCGCGAGGAGACCTTCAGCCCGGACGTCGCCGCCAACGTGCCGCCCCCCGGCCAGGACGAAGTCCCCTTAAGCCAGAAGCCCAAGCCGGTGCGCTTCGAGACCGTCCTCACCGTGGCCCCCGAGCGCTCCGAGCGCGAGTTCCCCGCCGGCACCCTCAAGGTCCCCACCGACCAGCGCACGGGCACGCTCATCACCTACCTGCTGGAGCCGCACTCGGACGACGGCTTCTGCCGCTGGCAGTTCCTGGATGACAGCCTCACCGTGGGCGAGCTGTACCCCATCCACCGCGTCGTGGAGGCCACGCGCCCCCCCCTGAAGGTGGAGTAGGCAGTACACCGCCGGACGCCTCCTCGCCCCCGGGTTTGTCAGCCCCGGGGGCATTGGCCCTAGACTGGAGCCCGCAGGACCCGCGGAAGATGGTGCGGGGGCACGCGGGAGGCCCCGGATGGCTGGCATGCGGCAAACGCCCCGAGGCACACGCCCTCCGGGACGCACAGGCGTGGCGCGCGTCTGGGGACTCGTGGCCCTGGCCCTCTGCATGGCGCTGGGCTTCGTCGCCGTGCGCGTCTGGAAGCAGCGGGGCTCCGGGCCGGACACGCCCGCGCTGTGGCTCACGGACGCCACCCACCGTCCCCTGGAGGTGCGGCTGAGCCTCCCCGCCGCGGACGGATACCGTCCCCATGCGCCCCCCCGGCGGGACGTGCTGGCCCCGCCGGTGCCCCTGGGCGCGCTGTCCCGCCTGGAGGAGCGCGGCGACGCGCACGGGCTGGGCATCAGCTACCTCTTGCATGGCGACACGGAGCAGGGGCTCGCGTACCTCAGGCGCGCGTCGCCGTCGTTGGACCGCGACAGTGACCTGGCCGCCGTCGCCATCCTGCGCGGCCACGCCGACGAAGCCCTGACCCTGCTGGACGCCACGCTGGAGGCCATGCCCGAGCACCCGCAGGCGCGCTGGAACCGCGCCGTGGTGGCGCGCGAGCTGGGGCTGACGCTCCTCTCCGCCACGGCCTTCGAGGCGGTGGCCGCGAAGGGCGAACCCGGCTGGAGCGACGAGGCGCGCGAGCAGGCGCGGACGCTGCGCGCCCGGTTCCAGGCCCGGGCGGACGCGTGGAAGGCCACGCGAGAGGCCTTCCACGCCCGGCTGCGCTCACCCCAGGCGCCCCTGCCGGTGGAGGGCGCGGCCCGCTTCCCGGGCATGGCGCGCGAGTCGTTCTACGAGCTGCTGGCGACCGCGGAGAGCTCCGAGCAGGTGGAGTCCCTGCTGCCGCTCGCGGGGGTGCTGGACCACGCGGCCGGCGGAGGCACCGTGCTGGAGGACGCCGTGCGGCGGCTGGCGGCGCAGGACTTCGCGCGCCGGGCGCCGCTCGCGCGCGAGTACGCGAAGCTGGTTCAAGACGCGCACCCCACCCCCGCGAGCCTCATCGAGCGGCTGCGCCAGGAGCCCACGGCGAAGGACCTGCTGCTGGGCGCGCTCTTGCGCACGCCGGGCGTGGCGCGCACGCACGAGGAGCTTCGCGCCCTGTCGGTGGGCGAGACGGACCCCTGGATCCTCTCGCGCGTAGCGCAGGAGGGCGCGCGGCTGGACGACCTGTCGGGACAGGGGACCCAGGCCGGGGACCGGCTGCGGGAGGCGCTGGGCGAGTGCCGCGCGAAGAAGCTGCCCCTGCGCTGCGTGGACCTGCTCATCCGGTTGAGCAGCCGCGCGACCGCGTCGAACCGGCTGGTGGAGGGAGAGGAGTCCGCGAGGGCCGCGTGGCAGGAGGCCGCCGCGCTGGGCGAATGGGAGCGCGAGGGACAGGCGCTGGTGATGCTGGCCAACGCGACGCGCTTCCAGGTGCGGGTGGCGCTCTCGCGCGCCTATCTCACCGAGTCCCTGGCCCGTCAGCCCGACGACTGCGCAGCGCGCACGCTGGCGCACCGCAACCTGGCCTCGCTGGCGCTGATGCGCTTCCGTCCGCAGGAGGCGCGGCAGGAGCTGGAGGCGTCGTTGGCGTGCGGCCAGACGCCCGGGCTCCAGGGCGCGTGGATCCTCGCGGACCTGGCGCGGCTGGCGCCCCGTCCGACCGACGAAGCGCTCCTGATGGCGGAGCTGGCACGCGTGAGCCCGCTCAGGGAGAACGCGGGGCGGCGCGTGCTGGCCACGCTCATCCGGGGACGCTTCGCGGTGGACCGCGACTGGCGCGAGGGCCAGCGCGTGCTGCGGCAGACCATCGCGGAGGCGGAGCCGCTCCTGCGGGTGAACGCGGACGCGCGCGACGCCAGGGCGGTGGCCTTCCAGACGCTCGCGGTGAGCGCGGGCCACGCCGGGGCCTTCCGGGAGGCCATGGACGTGGTGGCCGAAAGCCTCCAGGTGCCCGTGCCGGAGGGCTGCGTGCTGGCGGCGGCGGTGGAGGCGGAGCGCACCGTGACGGTGGTGCGCGGTCCACAGGGTCAGGTGCAGGGCCACTATGACGCCTCGCGCACGGTGCCCCTGCGCGATGACCTGACGGGGCTGGTGCCCGGCGAGCTGGTGGAACTGCTGCGCGACTGTCCCCGCGTGGCGGTGCTGGCCGCGCCGCCCCTGGACAGCCGCGCGGGCCTCCTGCCGGCGGACCTGGCCTGGAGCTACCGGGTCAGCGCGGGCGTGCCCGCGACGTCGCCCGCGAAGCCGCCCCTGCACGTGGTGGTGTCGGACGTGGAGCCGCCCCTGACGCTGAAGCTGGCGCGGCTGCCCTCGGCGGCGGAAGTGGACCTGGCGGGAGCGCAGCGGCTCCTGCGGCTCAAGGGCGCGCAGGCCACGCCCGAGCGCGTGCTGGAGGCGATGGAGCAGGCCACCGACATCGACATCCACGCGCACGGCGTGGTGGACCGCGCGCTGTCGGACGCCACGGTCATCGCGCTGTCGCCGCAGCAGGACGGCCGCTATGCGCTCACCGCGGAGGAGCTGCGCCGCCGGCATCTGGACGGCGCCCCCCTGGTGGTGCTGGGCGCGTGCAGCGCGGCCCGCCTCCCGCCCATCCTGCATGAGACGTCATCGCTGCCGCAGGCGTTCGTCGCCTCCGGGGCGCGGGCCGTCTTCGCCGCCACGGCGGAGATCCCCAACGACGCGGGCGCCTTCTTCCGCGCGGTGCGCGAGCGCATCCAGTCCGGCGAGGAGCCCTCCCAGGCGCTGCGGGCCGAGCGCCTCGACTGGCACAAGAAGCAACCCCACATGCGCTGGGTGGACAAGGTGCTGCTGTATCAATAGCGCCCGCGTCCCTCAGTCACGCGGAGGCAGCGGCGAAGGCTGGGGCTCCGCGTCGGCGTCCCACGTCACGTTCGGTTCCGGCAGCGCGAAGGCCTCGAACGAGACGGCGACGCCACCGTCTGGCGCGCTGAAGCCGTACCACCACCCCACCGGCAGCAGCAGCCACTCTCCCGGAGACAGCGTCACGTCCAGGCGCAGGGGTGCGTCGCCAGCCCCCGTCACGCGCCGCAACTCGAAGGCCGGAACGAGCTGGAGCCTCCGCTCCCCGTGCACCTGCGCCAGCAGCACGTTGTGCCGCGCCGCGCGCAGGGGAACTTCCGCGCCGGCCGGCTCCCACCACAGGCGGGGCTCGCACGCGCGCGCGTCCTCCGCCGTGAAGCCGCGAAGCGGCGTCAGCCCCCGGGCCAGGGGCTCCAGCCGCGAGTCCTCGAACAGGGGCACGCAGCACGCGTGTCTCGCCTCGCGCTCGCCCAACCGCGCGGCCACGCCCCCGGGGCTCCAGGCCTCCGGCTCCAGCGACGCGCTCCACTCCGCGCGCAGCACCACGGGCAGGTTGTCGAAGTAGTAGCGCTCGAAGAACGCGGTGGGCGTCAGCGCGTCATGCCGGTCCACGCGCGGCGGTCCCTCCGTCTGCTGGAACAGCTCCGCGTACACGTCCAGCAACCCCTCCAGCTTTCGCTGCATGCCCACCGCCCGCAGCGCGCCCGCGACGAAGGGCTCCTGCTGCTCCACCTCCACCGCCCGCCGCGCCTGCTCCGCCGACACCCCGGCCTTCTCCAGCGACGCCACCAACTCCTTCGGCGACGCACCGCGCACCAGGTTCTCCACCAGCCACCGCCGCCACTCGGGTGTCAGCGGCGAGGTCCCCGCCTCCACTTCGCGCGAAGCTCTCATCGGTGCTCCTCCGGAGGCGTGGCGCCCAGCCAGCCCTCCCGCCAGCAGGTGTTCATCCCAGGTGTCTCTTCGAAGCTCACGAACGTCACCGACAGGCTCGGCTCCAATGCCCGCAGCGCGTGCCACCACCCCACCGGGATGAAGAGCGTCTCTCCCGGCCCCACCTCCACCGTGTGCAACGCCACCCGGGCGAAGTCCGGGAAGCGCTCCAGGTCCGGCGCCAGCACGTCCACCGCGCTGTAGAAGCCGCGCACGTTGGACATCCACGGCGTCTCCCACGACGGCGCCAGCCACACCTGCTTGCGTCCCCATACCTGGCAGAACAGGACGTTGAGGTGATCATGATGCAGGTTGGACAGCGTCCCCGCCGGCCCCAGCCATAGATGCACGCGGTCGGGCCCGCGCAGGTCCGGCTGGATGTATCCCTTTGGCGCACGCAGGTCCTCCAGCAACGGCCGGAACGCGTCACGCAAGAGCAGGCTGTTTCGAGCCACCAGATACATGTCGTTCGCCGGCGCACCGTCGAACCGCGCCAGCAATTCCCGCAGCGGTACGTCCCGGCGCAGGCGGTCCGCGTGCAGGTCCGGCATCTCCTGGGCGTCGCGCCCCGCCATCACCTCCACCGTCTCGTCACCGAAACGCTCGGCCATCCACCCGGGCGTCCACCGCGTCCGCGCCGGCCAGTCCTCCATCAAGCCTTCAATGACAACCGGCCGGTTGCGCCGGTAGAAATCCGTGAAGAATTCCGCTGGCGCCAGCCGCGACCGCCGCTCCACGCGCGGCGAGGGCAATGCCTGTCGCCGCGACACCGACCGCGTCTCCAGCAGCGATTCAAGCAATCCCAGACGTGTCGTGAATTCACGCGCCTGTCTCACCGCCGGGTGTGTCTCCGCGGCCCGAAGCGTTTCCCAGACAACCTCTGGCGTGACTCCCACCGCCTCCAGACGGGCCGCGAGGCGCGCTGAAGGCACCCCACGCGCAAGGTTCTCCGCGAGCCACGTTCTCCATACAGGGGGGAAGGCAGACGTCATCGCCAGCCCCCTTGAATCGGGCTGAACCCTTTGGGCCGTCCACATCCACCCCGAGCGGACTCCATGACGCCTCCCGAAAACTCATACAAAATCGTCCCGAACCCCAATCCCCCGTGTGACCCCGCGCAGGAGGACCTCAGCCGGAAGCGGACGCCTGAAGTCCCGCCGCCCACGCCGCCGCCGTCC
>NZ_RAWC01000470.1:0-635 GCF_003611685.1 Corallococcus sp. CA049B
TCCGGATCCACCGGCGGCATGAAGCCGACGACGGTCTTCTCCTCTGGCTCATCCAGGCCGCCCAGCATGTCCAGCGAGTCGTCGTTGTCCGGGCCCAGCGAGTCGAGCGCGGAGATCTCCTCCAGGCCGGACGGGGACTCCAGCTCCTCCGGCGGCGCGACGACGGGCTCCTCGGCCGTGCCCGTCACGGGCTCGGACATGTCGCTGAAGGCGTCGTCGAGCATGTCCAGGTCTTCCCCGGCCACCGCGGGGTCCTCGCCCGTGTCGACGGCGATCTCCTCCGAGCCGAAGTCCGTCGCGGGGTCCTCGCCCAGCGAGTCCAGCGTGAGGCTCTCGTCCACCACCTCGTTGCTCGCGGGCGGCTCCGGGAAGCCGATGACGCCGCCCACGCGGTCGATGAGGGCGTCCGCGTCCACCGGCTTCGCCACGTACTCGTCCGCGCGCGCCTTCAGCTTGCTGTGCGCCGCGAAGCCGTCCGGGCTGCCGATGATGACGATGGGGACCGTCTTCAGCTCGTCGTCCTTCTTCAGCTTGCCGCAGATGAGGTAGCCGTTCTGTCCCGCGGACAGGTCCACCGCCAGCACCACGAGGTCCGGACGCTCACGGCGGATCAGCTCCACGCTGCCCTTGCCGTC
>NZ_RAWC01000471.1:0-883 GCF_003611685.1 Corallococcus sp. CA049B
CACCCCTTCGCTGGTGGCTGCCCCGCGCCTCGTGGACGAGGCCGCCCCCGTGGAGGCTCCCGCCGACGCCCCCATCTCCGGTGACGCCCTGGCGCTGCCGCACACGCACGCCCGCCGGGTGGACCACGTGGCCCGCGCCCTGGGCCTGCGCGAGCTGGGAGACGTGTCCGGCGCCGTGACGGAGCTGCGCCGCGCGCTGCACGACGACCCGGGCGCCACGGACGCCCTGGCGCAGCTGGCGCGCACGGCCCGGCTGGCCGGGGACACGCAGCTCGCCATCGACGCGTACGCCCGGCTGGGGCAGGCGGAGCCCCATGACGCGGGGGCGCTGGTGCAGCAGGCGCGGCTGCTGGTGTCGGAGGGCCGCTTCCCGGACGCCGTCCGCGTGGGCGAGGAGGCGCTGCTGCGCGACCCGGAGGACCCGGAGGTGTACCAGGTGCTCGGCCGCGCGCACCTGGGCGCCCATGAGCTCACCTCCGCCATCCTGCGCTTCCAGCAGGCGGTGCACCTGGACCCCGAGCACGGCCACGCGCTCAACAACCTGGGCTTCGCCTACCTGCGCGCCAACGACAACGCGCGCGCCGTGGAGGTCCTCACCCAGGCCGCCAGCCTCCTGCCCCATGTGGCCTATGTGCAGAACAACCTGGGCGTCGCCTGCGAGCGCCTGGGCCGGCTGGAGGAGGCCCGCGCCGCCTACGCCGCCGCCACCCGGCTGTCGCCCCGCTACGTGCAGGCCCGCGTCAACGCGGAGCGGGTGGGCCGCGTGGCCCGGGCCGACCCGGCGGGTCCTGCCCTGGCGGAGCCGCTCCCGCCCGTCGCGCCGTAGGGCGGGCGGCCAGGAAGCAGCGCCGTTCCCGGGGGGATGGCCCGGACGGGTTCACCC
>NZ_RAWC01000472.1:0-831 GCF_003611685.1 Corallococcus sp. CA049B
CCTTGGGACGGGGCGTGGAGCCCAGGATGTCCTCCAGCACCTCCGCGCCGTCGGCACCCGACTCGTTGGGCGGCGGCGGCGGCAGATCCCAGTCCAGCGGCGGCGGCGCGGGCGGACGCGGCGGCGTGGGCGCGCGCGCGGCGGCGGGAGGGGCCGGCGGCGACGGCAGGATGTCCGGCGAATCGTCCTCGTCCATGTCCATCGGTTCAGCCTCCACGATGTCCAGGGGCTCGCCCCGGCCTCTCGCCAGTGCCTGCTCCAGGTCGTCCGACGCGGCGACGAACACCTTGAGCGGCTTGCGCAGCTGGAAGCGCAGCTCATCCACCAGCATCAGGTTGCCCGGGTCCTCCACCGCGACGTGGATCTTCTCGCTGCGGCCGTCCTGCTCCGAAGCGAAGAGGAGCACCCGGTGCTCGGTCTGGAAGTCCATGGACACCAGCGAGGACACCGCATGCGGGATGTACTCGGGGAGCTCCACGAAGGGCAGCTCGTGCTGCGCCGCCAGCGCCTTCGCGATGTCCCGGCCCGTGCACAGGCCCATGGACACCAGCACCTCGCCCAGCTTGCGGCCCTGGCCGCGCCGTCCGGACGCGAGGGCCTGCTTCACCTGCTCGTCCGTCACCACTCCGGCCTGGACGAGGAGTTCACCAATCTTCTTGCGCATGGCCGGGGGCTACCGCTTGACCTTGGCGAGGTATTCCTCGCGGGAGAAAACGCCCTTCTCGATGAGCAGCTCCACCATGGCCTTCAGCGCCGCGACCTCCTTGCGCTGGACCTCCTCCACGCTCTTGAGCAGGTCCGCGGGGCTGCCGGACGGGGCCTGACGGGGGG
>NZ_RAWC01000473.1:0-798 GCF_003611685.1 Corallococcus sp. CA049B
TCCCCACCCTTCCCGCCGCGAGGTCCTGGTGGCGGGCATCGGCGCCGCGCTCGCGCCGCCCCTCTCCGCCCTTGCACAGAGTCCCCGCATGCTCACCCGCCCCATCCCCAGCTCCGGCGAAGCCCTGCCCGTCATCGGCATGGGCACCTGGCAGACCTTCGACGTCGGCGGCGCCGCGAACGAACGCGCGCCCCTGGCCCAGGTCCTCCAGAAGTTCCTCGCGTCGGGCGCGCGACTCATCGACTCATCCCCCATGTACGGCCGCTCCGAGGCCGTCGTGGGTGAGCTGCTGAAGCAGTCCGGCCAGGAGAAGACCCCGTTCCTCGCCACCAAGGTCTGGACGCGCGGCAAGGCGGAAGGGGCGGCGCAGATACAGGCGTCCCTCCAGAAGATGGGCCACGGCCGCATGGACCTGATGCAGGTGCACAACCTGCTGGACGTGGACGTGCACCTGCCCGTGCTGCGGGAGATGAAGGCCGCGAAGAAGCTCCGCTACGTGGGCGTCACCCACTACCTGCGCAGCGCCTTCGACGACCTGGAGAAGCACATCCAGAGCAGCAAGCTGGACTTCGTGCAGCTGCCCTACTCGCTCGCGATGCGCGACGCCGAAGCGCGCCTCTTGCCCGCGGCGAAGGAGCACGGCGTGGCCGTGCTCGTCATGGAGCCCTTCGACAAGGGCAGCCTCTTCCGCAAGATGAAGGGCCGCCCCCTGCCGGACTGGGCCTCGGAGTTCGACTGCACCAGCTGGGCCCAGTTCTTCCTCAAGTTCCTCCTGGGCCACCCCGCCGTGAACTGCCC
>NZ_RAWC01000474.1:0-673 GCF_003611685.1 Corallococcus sp. CA049B
GCCCGGCCCTTGTCCCTCCGCGTCATCACCGCTGGACAGCCTCCGCCCAGAGTGATTGTTTGCCCTCAAATTATATAGAGATTGGGAGAGCGCCGTGCGCCGTTTCGTGCCGCCGTGGATGTGGATGTTGCTGCTGTTGGGGCCCGTGGGGGCCTTCGCGCTGAACGCGGGGCTGCCGCCGCCTCCGCCGGAGGTGGACCGGAGCACGCCCACGGCGACGGCGGCGGGGTTCCTGGACGCGGCGCATGCTCGGGACGGGCTGCGGGCGCCGCACTACCTGGACCTGTCGCGGCTGCCTCCGGAGACGCAGGCGGAGGAGGGGCTGAAGCTGGCGCGGCGGCTGGTGGTGGTGATGGACCGGACGCTGTGGCTGGACTTCGCGCGCATCGGCAAGGAGCCGGCGGGCCCCGGGGAGCGCGCCCGCCGCGAGGTGCTGGGCCAGGTGGCCACGACGCGAGGCCCCCAGGACATCGTGCTGGAGCGCGTGGACGCGGAAGGGGGCCCGGTGTGGGTCTTCAGCGCGGACACGGTGGGCGCCATCGACACGCTGTTCCAGGAGCACGGGTCGCCGCTGCTGGAGATGCTGCCGCCCGTGTTCTTCACGCGCCCGCTGTGGGTGCTGGAGGCGTGGCAGTGGCTGGGGCTGGCGGTCGTGCTCGTGGGGGCGTGGGTG
>NZ_RAWC01000475.1:0-653 GCF_003611685.1 Corallococcus sp. CA049B
CCCACGGCCCCTCCACCCCGGAGCGCCCCCATGTGGAGGAGGACGCCTTCCATCCGCATGAGTGGTACGGCGAGAGCAAGGCGGAGGGTGAGCGCATCGCGTTCTCCTTCCAGGACCGGCTGCCGGTGACGGTGATCCGCCCGCCGCGCATCCTGGGGCCCGGGGACAAGGAAAACCTGACCTTCTTCAAGCTGGGCAAGAAGGGCATCCGGCTGGAGCTGGCCGGAGGCCCCCGCCCCCTGTCCCTGGTGGACGTGGAGGACGTGGTGGACCTGCTGCTGGTATTGGCCCAGAAGCCGGAGGCCCTGGGCGAGGCGTTCTTCTGCGCGGGCCCGGAGCGGCTGACCCTGGAGGAGATGCAGGACCTGGGGGCGAAGGCCCTGGGCTTCCAGACGCGCACCTGGAGGCTGTCCCCGGCGGTGCTGACCGCCCTGGCCACCGCGGCGGACGGGGTGACGCGGCTGACGGGCCGCAAGCTCCCCCTCAACCGGAAGCTGGCGCGGCAGCTGCTGGCCCCGGCCTGGACCTGCTCCGGGGCCAAGGCTGAGCGCCTGCTGGGCTTCCGGCCGCGCCGAGGGCTGGCGGAGTCCATCACCCGCAGTGGCGAATGGTATCGCGCACAGGGCTGGTTATAGCCCCATGCGCCCAAAGGG
>NZ_RAWC01000476.1:0-370 GCF_003611685.1 Corallococcus sp. CA049B
CGCGGGCCGCTCCCCCCTGGCAGGGACCCGGGCGGAAACCCAGCTTGTGGAAGCGGGACATCCGGCCGACCGCGCCGCCGGGGCGACGCGGTTGGGGGCTCGCGAGGGCACTGAATGGCGCAAGGCTTCCAACAGGCCGGCGACACCCCAAGGGAGCCACACCCGGGCCAGCGGCTGGGCAACCGCTACGAGCTGCGCCAGCGGGTGAAGGTCGGCCGGGGCATCTCCACCTGGCAGGGGTTGGACCTGCTCACGCACGAGCGCGTGCTCGTGAAGGTCACCGCCCTGTCCGCCTTCGTCCCCACGTCCCGCCACCGCCTGGAGCACGAGGCGGAGGTGCTGTCGCGGCTGCACAACCCCGCGCTGGTGC
>NZ_RAWC01000477.1:0-570 GCF_003611685.1 Corallococcus sp. CA049B
GTGATGCTGGGCTCGGGGCTCTTGGGCATGGCGGCCTCCGGCCTGCTCAACCCGGTGATGCCGCTGTACCTGCGCGAGCGCGGGCTGGGCTTCCAGGAGATTGGCGCGCTCTACACGGTGGGGGCGCTCTTGCCCATCTTCGTGCAGCCGGTGCTGGGGGCGCTGTCGGACCGCCATGGGCGCAAGCCCTTCGTGGTGGGGCTGTCGCTCGTCACGTCGCTGATGGTGCCGGCGGTGGCGCTGGTGGACGACCCGCAGCCGCTCGCCGCAGTGATGATCCTCAAGATGCTGCTGTCGCGCAGCGCGGCGCCTGTGTCCAACGCGATGGTGGCGGACTTCGCGCCCGCCAGGCAGCGCGCCACCCTGTTCGCGCTGCTGGATGCCACGTCGAACCTGGTGTTCGTCGCGGCGCTGTTCGCGTCCTCCGCCGTCATCCGCGCGCTGTCGGTGGCGGGCACCTTCTTCCTGGCGGGCGGCCTGTTCCTCGCGGGCAGCCTGCTGCTGCTGGGCCTGGACGAACCGGCGCGGCCTCCGCGCGCGGAGGCAGGGCGCGGTGGGGCGGGCGCGGGG
>NZ_RAWC01000478.1:0-538 GCF_003611685.1 Corallococcus sp. CA049B
GGGGAGGCTGGCGATGCGTGAGAGGCCGGGGGCACTGCGGGTGGGGTCGTTCCGGGGAGTGCCCATCCGGGTGCACTTCTCCCTGCTGATAGCGCTGCCGCTCCTGGCGCTGGCGTTCGGCGGGACGCTCCAGCGGGCGGCGGAGGCGGCGGACGTGCCGCCGGGCGCGCTCGGCGGGCACCCGTGGGCGTGGGGGCTGGCGGTGGCGGTGGGGCTGTTCGTGTCGGTGCTGCTGCACGAGATGGCGCACACCCTCTATGCGCTGCGGCATGGCGGCGAGGTGCAGGGCATCACGCTGATGATTGTCGGAGGCGTGTCGGAGCTGGCGGAAGTGCCCAAGCGTCCGCGTGACGAGGCGTTGATGGCGCTGGTGGGGCCGCTGACGAGCCTGGGGCTGGCGGCGTTCCTGGGGGCGCTGACGTGGGTGGTGCACGGCCTGGGGATGTTCCAGGTGCAGTTCGCGCTCTTCACGCTGGCGATGCTCAACGTGGTGCTGGGGGGCTTCAACCTGTTGCCGGCGTTCCCCATGGACGGGGGC
>NZ_RAWC01000479.1:0-523 GCF_003611685.1 Corallococcus sp. CA049B
GGGCCGCGCGCTGCACGGGCGGCGGAGGCACCGGCGCGGCGCGAGGCGGCGGCGCTTGGGCGACATCCGAGAAATCCAGCTCGAACCCACCCGCGTCGTCCGCGTCCAACGCCGCGTCGTCCTCCACGGAGAGCCCCACTTCGATGGGCACCTCCTCCAGCGGCTCACCCATCGCGATGGGCTCACCCACGACCGGAGCCTCGAACTCGAAGTCGAGCCCCGGCAGCGGTTCGTCGTCTCCCGACAGCACGCCCTGCACGGTGGGCGGAGGCGTCCCCGCGATGAGCTCGTCCAGCGGGATGTCCACGTCGCTCGCGGAGTCCGCCTGCGCGAGCCCCATGTCCTCGTCCGGAGCGCCCAACGAGAACGGCTCGTCCGCGCCGCCCAGCGAGAACGGCTCGTCCGCCGCGGGCACGGGGGCGGACGGCGCATCCAGGTCGTCGAACAGTGAATCGAGCGCGACGCCGCCCGCGGCCGGTTGCGTGGAACGCGCGGGTGCGACGGCGGTGGGACGCGCGGGGGC
>NZ_RAWC01000047.1:0-49886 GCF_003611685.1 Corallococcus sp. CA049B
CCTGCAGGTAGAAGTCCCCGTCCCGCCCGTCCCGGTACACCCAGGCGGGCCCCAGCCCCTCGAAGTGCACGCGGTAGTAGTCCCGCTGGTACGGGGTGTCCGTCCACCACTCGCCACCCAGGCGCTCCGGCCCCGCCATCGCCGTCACCCGGTGCCGCCGCCCCGCGAGCCTCGCCGCCAGCAGCTCCCCGGACGCCGTCACCTCCGCGTCCAGCCGGGCCGGCTGGGCCAAGAGCCGCGACGGCCGCTCCCGGGCGGCCCCCGTCTCGCGCCAGACGGTGATGGGCGCGGCTGCCTCCGGAGCTGGAGCCAGCGGGCCCGACGGGGACAGCAGGCCTCGCCGCGTCTCCGGAGGATGGAAGGCCCGGGGCGTATGCGCGGACTCCGGCCGGTGCACCGCCTCCAGGGACGCGGCGAACAGCGCCCCCTCACCCAGCGTCGTCGCCAGCCGCGACAGCACGCCCTCCAGGGCCGCGTCCCCCTCCGGCGCGTCCCCCAATGCCAGCTGCTGGCCCAGGTCCTCGTCGTGCGCGTCCACCCGCACGGCGACCTCCGCCACCGGCCGCTCCAGCCGCAGCTCCCCCAGCCGGTGCCGCGCCAGGTCCAACAGCAGCTTCGCGCGCGCCGTGGGCCGCGCCAGCAGGAGCGGCACCTGGGCCTCGCCGGTGGGGTCCAGGCGCAGCACGAAGGTGAGCCGCACCGCCGCCCGCTGCCGCCCGGACAGCCGCGCGCCCAGCCGGTCGAGCAGCGTCTTGAGCGCGAACTGCACGGGCTCGAAGGTGTCCGCGGGCGCGTCCAGCACCACCCGGTCCTCCAGCGCCTCCTCCAGGGGCTCCGGCGTGAAGGGCGTGTCGTCCACGCCCCGGCACCGCGCATGGGCCCGGGCCGCGGCCGCGCCTCCTCGCGCCGTCACCGCCCCGGCCGGCAGCGCCGCCACCTGGCCCAACGTGGACAGTCCCAGGACGGAGAAGGCCTTCGCCGCAGCGTCCTCCAGCGCGCCCAGCGGCAGCGGCGCCAGCGCCCGAGCGCCCTGCCCCTCCGGCACCACCTCCACCCGCCGGGAGCCATGCCGCGCCAGCACCCGCGAGGTGAACGCCTCCGACGCCACCGTCACGTGCGCCCGGTAGCCCTGCTCGCCGCAGAGCTCCAGCACGCGCGCGGCCAGCTCCCGTTCGCCCCCCACCAGGTGCGCCGCGCTCGCGTCGAACCACAGCCCGTCCGGCGCGTCGCGCTGGAAGCCCGGGCACAGGCCGAGCAGCGACTCCCCCAGCGCGGCCAGCGCCTGGGCCTCGTCCTTCAAGCGGTACGGGAAGTTGCGCAGCTCGGGCTCCAGCGCGGTGGCCGCCGTCAGTGTCATCCCCGGCCGCACGCCGGCCTTCAGCGCGCGCGTGGACGCGAAGGCCACCCGGCGCTGGCCGCGCACCTCCTCCACCAGCACCAGCGGCTGGCCCGCGAGCGCGGGCGACTCAATGACCTTGCGCTGCACCGGGAAGCGCGTGACGTGCAGGTAGCCCCTCCGCATGGCCCACCCTCCTTCCTGTCAGCGGCCGTCCGGGGACAGCGCGCTCCCCAGCGGAGGCATGGGCGCGTCCCGGCCGGGGCGCTGGCCCAGGATGCCCATGCCGTTGCGCACGCGATCGGCGGGGTCCCGGTAGAAGCCCGGCCCCGCGGCCTCTGGCGTCTCCACGTCCGCGTCCAAGAGCCGCGCCCCGGAATCCAGCCCCACCTCCGGGTAGAGCTCCCGCCAGGGGCTCACGACGCGCGTCCCCACGCCCCCGCCCCGGCTGCGCTCCAACTCCACGGACCAGCCCTGGACGCCCCGGGCCTCCAGCCGCAGCCGCGCGAGCCCGTCCGCGGGCGCCTCCGGCGACGTCAAGAGCAGCACCAGCGTCCCGCCGCGCGCCGCCGCGTCCGCGAGCTTGCGCGCCTCCGTCAGGGCCAGCCGCTCCGGACGCCCCGGGGCGCCCACGCCGAGCGTCAGGTCCACCACCACCGCCGTGAAGGCACCGCTGCGCGCCAGCTGCACGGCGGCCCACACGCGCTGCGCGAAGGCCTGGGGCCGCACGACGAGCAGCCGCTCCAGGTACACGCCCAGCGCCGCAGCGGCGGGGGGATAGAGCTCCTTCGGACCATCCACCCACGCGCACAGGCGCAGCTCCCGGTGCGCGGACGCCACCGCGCGCAGCGCCAGGCTGGTGCGCCCCGACGCCGCCTCGCCGCACAGCTCCACGGAGTGCCCCAGCGGCAAGCCCCCTTGAGGCAGGAGCGCGTCCACCGCGTCCACGCCCGTGCGCAGCACCGACAGCGCGCGGCGGGGCGCCGCCTGCAGCTGGCGGATCCGTTCGCGCAGCTCCTCCACCACCGCCAACCCCGACCGTTCGACCGCCGCGCCCATGTGGCCTCCTCGCCTCGCGCACCGCGCGCGCATGGGGCCAGTATCCGAAGCCGTCTGACACCCGAGCAGGCGTCATTCCGGGTGCACCGGACCTGTCGCGTCGGGTGCTCCGCTCGACGGAACGGGGCGGATCCGCGCGCATTCTTTTTCTGGCACCGGACATGACAGGTCACGTGCTCAAGCCACGAAAAAGGGCCCCGCGTCCTTCGCGGGGCCCTTCGGGTGAGGCCTGGCGGATCAGCTCCGGGCTACCCGGCGCACAGCACCTTCACCTCCACCTTCGTGTCGCCCACGCGCCGGAGGCACGGGCCCAGGAAGAAGATGCGCGCGGAGCGGTCGCCGCTGGGCGGCTCGTAGCGGAAGTCGCCGTTGGACGCCGTGCACGTCTGCACGGAGCCATCCGCGCGCGTCACGTACACCACCGCGAGCCGCGGATCCGGCAGGTTCACCACGGACACGCTCTGCGCCACCGTGGCCAGGTCCGCGATGTCCAGGAGCGTCTGCTGGTAGCTCGTCTTGCAGATGGAATCCAGGTTCGCCCGGGTCGCGTCGAACGCCTTCGCCATGTCGCTCTGCCGGTAGCCGGGCCCGTAGGACGTCGGGCAGTCGACGTTGCGCACGTTCGTGGTGCCGCCCGTCGTGTCCACGATCAGCTCCGCGCGCTTGTCCTCCACCGCCACCGGCCCGATGGTCGCCCACAGCACCTCGCGCGACGCGCCCTGGCTGTCACGCAGGCTCTGGAAGTCCTGGTAGTACTCCGACACCGGGGTCAGCTTGTCCCCCTGCTCCGTGCACGAGTCCACGGCCCGGTCCACGCCCAGCGCCACCGGGGGCGGCCGCTGCTTGGAGCTGCAGTCCTCCTCGTCGGACACCACCACCACCAGCAGGCGGGCGTCGTCCCGCAGGAAGCCCCCGTTGCCCCCTTCCGCCAGCGGCTGGGTGGCCAGCGGCGAGGCGACCGCCAGCCGCACCGCCTCGAAGGGCGCCTCCTGACCGCTGCCTGAGGTTCCCTGGTCCACCAGCCGCTGGAACTTGGGCAAGAGCAGCGGATCCGAACCTTCGATGAAGCGCTCGGCGGTGGGCTGGTTCGCCTCGTCCCTCACCGGCTGCAGTCGGCCTTCCTGATCCGGGAAGGAGCGGATGACGTCCGCCCCATCCGGGAAGAGCTGGCGCTGGTACACGGAGGTGGTGATGACCCCCACGCGGAAGTCCTGGGACACACCGTTGCCCTCCTTCAGCGCGGCCAGGAAGGCAGGCAACTCCGTGGCGATTCCCTGCTGCTCCTCGCTCATGGATCCGGAGTTGTCGATGACGAAGAGGATGTCCGTCTTCTGGGGGGCCACCACCGGAGGGGTCGCCTCGCAGGCGTCCGGGACCGTGGAGCCATCATCATCCACGGGGGAGTGGCATCCGAGCGCCAGGAGCGCGGACAGCGACATCAGGTGGGCGCAGGTGTGGAGCTTCACATCGTCCTCCAGTGCGGGGACGCGCGCTCGCGCACCGCATCAGGCGTGAGAGGGGGCGAGCATGCCCCACCCCTTCGCCGGACGCGAGACTTCTGGGCCGTTACATAGAGGAGCGTCGTACAGAAGACGAGGCACGGAAATAACGCACATCGCGTTTGCCATGTCCCGTTTGGTTGTTACGTTGGTTCATCCGCCGCAGAAAACAACCGGATGGTTCACCGGCCCGGCCGCTTGCTGACCGGGTTCAAGCAAGGAAGAGGCCGAACTCCCATGTCTGACGAGAAGAAGAAGGGCACCGCGGCCAGCGCCATGCCCACCGCGATGGCCCCTCCGGGGCTCATCAACAAGGAAGACATTCCGCAGGTGCTGCCCATCCTGCCGCTGCGCAACAGTGTCTTCTTCCCCGGCGGCGTGCTGCCCCTGGCCGTCGGCCGCCAGAAGACGATTGCGCTGATCAAGGACGCCGTCCGTGACGACCAGGTCATCGGCGTCGTGACGCAGCGCCGCGCCGAGGAAGAGGATCCGGGCGCGTCCGACCTGTACACGATGGGCACCGTCGCCCGCATCGTGAAGCTCTTGAAGATGGGCGAGGACAACTACTCGCTCGTGGTCCAGGGACTCGCGCGCTTCCGCGTGATGGAGCTGGTCCAGGAAGCGCCCTACCTCAAGGCCCGCGTCGACGCGGTGGAGGACAAGACCTCCAGCGAGAACGTCGAAGTGGAGGCCCTGGGCATCAACCTGAAGAAGCTGGCGCGCGAGGTCATCGAGCTGATGCCCGAGCTGCCCGCCGCCGCCACGGAGCTGGTGGAGAGCATCACGCATCCGGGCCACCTGGCGGACCTCATCGCCGCCAACGTGGACGTGCCCATCGAGGAGAAGCAGGCCGTGCTGGAGACGGTCGACCTCAAGGCGCGCATGAAGCTCGTCCTGGAGCTGCTCAATCGCAAGCGCGAGATCCTCAAGCTCTCCAACAAGATCGACTCCGCCGTGAAGGGCGAGATGTCGAAGACCCAGCGCGAGTACTACCTGCGCCAGCAGCTCAAGGCGATCAAGGAAGAGCTCGGCGAGATGGGCGAGGAGGAGGAGGAGCTCGACGAGCTGCAGGAGCGCCTGAAGAAGGCCGCCCTGCCTCCGGAGGTGGAGAAGGTCGCCCAGAAGGAGCTCAACCGCCTGAAGACGATCCCGGCGGCCTCCAGCGAGTACACCGTCGCGCGCACCTACCTGGACTGGATCGCGGACCTGCCGTGGTCGAAGGTGTCCGAGGACAACCTCGACATCGAGAACGCGCGCCAGCAGCTGGACAAGGATCACTTCGGCATCAAGAAGGTGAAGAAGCGCATCCTGGAGTACCTGGCCGTCCGCAAGCTGAAGAACGACATGCGCGGGCCCATCCTGTGCCTCGTCGGTCCCCCGGGCGTCGGCAAGACGTCGCTGGGCCAGAGCGTGGCCAAGGCCACGGGCCGCAAGTTCGTGCGCCTCAGCTTGGGCGGCGTGCGTGACGAGGCGGAGATCCGTGGCCACCGCCGCACGTACGTGGGCGCGCTGCCGGGCCGCTTCATCCAGAGCATGAAGAAGGCCGGGACGAAGAACCCGGTCATGATGCTGGACGAAATCGACAAGCTGGGCGCGGACTTCCGCGGCGACCCGAGCGCGGCGCTGCTGGAGGTGCTGGACCCGGAGCAGAACAGCACGTTCAGCGACCACTACCTGGACGTGGCGTTCGACCTGTCGAAGGTCATGTTCGTCGCCACGGCGAACCAGCTGGATCCCATCCCCGGGCCGCTCCGGGACCGCATGGAGATCATCGAGCTGACGGGCTACACGTTCGAGGAGAAGCAGGCCATCGCCCGCATCCACCTCGTGCCGAAGCAGCTCAAGGAGCACGGCCTCAACGGGGACCACATCGAGGTGCAGGACGAGGCGCTGCTCATCCTGACCACGTCGTACACCCGCGAGGCGGGCGTGCGTAACCTGGAGCGCCGCATCGCGGACATCTGCCGCGCGGTGGCTGTGGAGGTGGCCGGCGGCAAGCTGGAGAAGCAGGTCATCGGCGCGGAGCGCGTGAAGGAGATCCTCGGGCCCGAGACGTTCTACTCGGAGGTCGCGGAGCGCACGGAGGTTCCCGGTGTGGCGACGGGCCTCGCGTGGACCGCGGCGGGTGGCGACCTGCTCTTCATCGAAGCGACCAAGATGGCGGGCAAGGGCGGCATGACCCTGACCGGCCAGCTGGGCGACGTGATGAAGGAGTCCGCCACGGCGGCGCTGAGCTACCTGCGCAGCAAGGCGGAGGCGCTGGGCATCAACCCGAACTTCCTGGAGAAGACGGACATCCACCTGCACTTCCCCGCGGGCTCCATCCCCAAGGATGGTCCTTCGGCCGGCGTCACCATCCTGACCGCGCTCACCAGCCTGCTGACGGGCATCCGGGTGCGGCACGACACGGCGATGACGGGCGAGGCCACGCTGCGTGGCCTGGTGCTGCCGGTGGGCGGCATCAAGGAGAAGGTCCTGGCGGCGCACCGCGCGGGCATCAAGCGGGTCATCCTGCCGGAGCGTTGCCGCAAGGACCTGATCGACGTGCCGGATCAGGCGAAGAACGAGCTGGAGTTCATCTTCGCCACGAAGATGGACGAGGTCCTCAGCGCCGCGCTGGAGACGTCTCCGTTCAAGGAGGGCGCCGCCATCCCGGCGACCACCACGGACACGCCCCCGGCGGAAGTCCGGGCGTAACGAGGTCCATGGTTTGAAGTGACGCGGGCAGGTTCCCTTCACGGGGGACCTGCCCGTCGTCTTTGCGGGGCTGCCCTGCCCTGCCTTCGCATCAGTGCGGGTGCAGCACGAGCGGCAGCGTGGCGGGCCCGCGCACCACCAGCGTGCGGTGCCACGTCATTGGCTCCGGGCCGGCCTGCAGGTGGCGGAAGGCGTCCAGCAGGGCCTCCAGGGCCAGGCGGCCCTCCAGGCGCGCCAGCTGGGCGCCCAGGCAGAAGTGGATGCCGTGGCCGAAGGGCAGGTTCTGAGGACCGGGGCGGGACAGGTTGAAGCGGTCGCCGTCCGGGAAGTGCGCGTCGTCGTGCGCGGCGGAGCCCAGGAGCACCAGCACCGGCGCGCCCTTGGGCAGGCTCACCCCACCCAGCTCCACGGCCTCCGTGGTGAGGCGCGGCGCGGCCTGGGCGGGCGGCTCGTAGCGCAGGACCTCGTCGATGAAGGCCGGGATGCGCGAGCGGTCCGAGCGCAGCTGGGCCCAGATCTCCGGGTACTCCCGCAGCACGACGAGCGATGCGCCCAAGAGGTGCACCACCGTCTCGATGCCGCCCACCAGCAGCAGCGCCATGAAGGCGATGAGCTCGTCCTTGGACAGGGCCTCGCCGTCCACGCGGGCCTGTTGCAGCTCGCTGACCAGGTCCGTGCCGGGCGCGCGGGCGCGGGCGTCCAGCACCTCGCCGAAGTACTGGCGCAGCTCCGCCACCGCGTCGCGGGCCTTCTGCTTGCGGTCCTCCTCCTCCGGGCGGACGGTGGTAACGCCGCCGGTGATGAGGTCCGCCCACTGCTTCAGCCGCGTGGCGCGCGCGGGGTCCAGGCCCAACAGCTCGCTGATGACGGCGGCCGGGATGCGCAGCGCGTACGGAGGCATCAGGTCCACCGGCACGCCCCGGGGCAGCTCCGCCACCGCCTGCCGGCAGATGTCGCGCACGCGGGGCTCCAGCCGGGCCATGGCGCCCGCGCCGAACGCCTTCTGCACCAGCACCCGCAGGCGGCCGTGCTGGGGCGGGTCCAGGGTGAGCATGGACTCGGAGAAGGGATTGCCGCCCAGCCAGGGCGGGTTGGTGGCCACGCGGAAGCCCTGCGAGGAGAAGCGCTGGGGGTCCTTGAGGACGCGCAGCACGTCTTCATGGCGCGACACGGCCCACATGCCACCGGGCTCTACCTGACACACGGGGGCCTCGCGGCGCATGCGGGCGTAGGTGGGATAGGGGTTGGCCTTCACTTCCGGCGACAGGAGGTTGAAGCGCTCGCTCATGCCGGGCAATACGCAAGCAGCGAACATCCCTGGCACCACACGCGAAGGAGCGGACCCATGAAGTACACGAACCTGGGACACACCGGCCTGCGGGTCTCCCGCATCTGCCTGGGCTGCATGAGCTACGGCACCCCGAAGTGGCGCCCGTGGGTGCTGGACGAAGAGTCGGCGCAGCCCTTCTTCCGCCGCGCGGTGGAGCTGGGCGTCACCTTCTTCGACACCGCGAACATGTACTCGGACGGGGTCAGTGAAGAGGTGACGGGCCGCGCGCTGCGCAAGTACGCGAACATGGACGAGGTGGTGCTGGCCACGAAGGTCTACTTCCCTACCGGGAAGGGCCAGAACGAGCGCGGCCTGTCGCGCAAGGCCATCACCCAGGCGTGCGAGGCGAGCCTCAAGCGGCTGGGCGTGGACACCATCGACCTCTATCAAATCCACCGGATGGACCCGAACACGCCCATCGAGGAGACGCTGTCCGCGTTGGATCAGCTCGTGCGCCAGGGCAAGGTGCGCTACCTGGGCGCGAGCTCCGCGTACGCGTGGCAGTTCATGCGCGCGCTCAGCGTGTCCGAGCGCAACGGCTGGGCGCGCTTCGTGTCCATGCAGAACCACTACAACCTCGTCTATCGCGAGGAGGAGCGGGAGATGCTGCCCCTCTGCGAGGCGGAGGGCGTGGGCGTCATCCCGTGGTCGCCGCTGGCGCGCGGGCTGCTCGCGGGTTCGCGCAAGTCGCTGGACGACAAGGAGGCCACGACGCGCGCGGGCTCGGACACGCTGTCGCCCATGCTCTACAACCAGCCCGGGGACTGGGACGTGGTGGAGGCGGTGAAGCAGGTGGCGGAAGGACGCAAGGCCCCGCCCGCGCAGGTGGCCCTGGCGTGGCTGTTGTCCAAGCCCGTCGTCACCGCGCCCATCATCGGCGCCACGAAGCCCGAGCACCTGGAGGACGCGGTGAAGGCCGTGAGCCTCAAGCTGACGCCCGAAGAAGTGAAGGCGCTGGAGGCCCCCTACAAGCCGCACGCGGTGCGCGGCCTGTAGAGCGGTGCCAGGGGTGGACGCGTCTTCAGCGCTCCTTCACGAGCGCGTCCACCTTCTTCTCCAGCGGCTTCACGTCCTCGAAGAACGAGTCCATGGAGTGCGCCGGGGCCAGGCGCAGCACCGGCGGCAGGAGCGAGCGGGGGAACTCCAGCTCCTCGCTGAAGGGCTCGTTGCCCAGCATCTCCGACGCGTTCGTGAGGACCATCACGCCCACCGACGCGATGACGAGCCCGCGGACCACCCGCCTGCCGCTCCAGCGCGTCACGTAGCGCAGGTGCCAGTAGAGCCCCCACCCCACCAGTCCCAACACGGCCAGCATGCGCACGAAGGCCAGCCACGAGCCCAGCGAGAAGCTGAAGCTCACGAGCGCGAACAGGGGCGGCAGCAGCGCGAAGCCCAGCAGCACCAGGGCGGCGATGGTGGCGTGCACGCGGAAGTGGAAGCGCTTGCGCGCGATGCGGCTCGCCAGCGACCAGCCGCCGGCCCACAGGAGCGCCAGCCCCAGGGGCACCACGGCGGACATCAGCAGGTCGCCCCAGTCCGTCTTCCGGAACTGGGTCACCCGCTCTGAGATGAAGGACGCCACGACCAGCGCCTGCAGCGTGAGCGCGAAGGCCCGGGGGCGCTCGATCAGGCGCTCGCTGGGCGCTTCGGGGGCTTCGTTGACGACGGTGTCCTCCACCACGAAGGAGCGGGGCCGGAAGCGCAGCACCGTGTCCCCCACGGACACGCGCGCGTCCGGGGTGATGACCAGCTCCTTCAGCACCGCCCACGGCTCCACGCTGAAGGTGCCGTTGACGCTGCCCACGTCATGCAGCACCACCGCGCCGTCCTCGCGCCGCTCCAGGCGCAGGTGTTCGGCGGAGACCTTCGGGTCGTCCAGGATGATGTCGTTGGCGTAGCCGCGACCCACCGTCACCGGCAGCGTGTCCAGCCGGTGGCGCGACTGGACGGCGTCCCCCTCCAGCACCTCCAGGAAGATCACTTCACCCACGACAGACCCTCCAGGTAGCGGCGCGCCAGCTTGCGCGCGTTCTCCGCGGAGAAGCCGCCCAGCGTGAGGCTGGTGTCCACGCCGTGCGTGGAGGCGTTCAGCGTGGCCGCGCGCAGCACCAGGTCGTAGAGGCCCGGGAAGCGGCGGTAGGCGCGCAGGCAGATGGCGGCGCGCACCGTGAGTCCGTTCACGTCCACGAACTCCGACTTGCAGCGGAAGTTGGTGACGTCCTCGCGCGTGGCGGACACCGCGTCCGGGTCCTGCGAGAAGAGCGTGCTGTAGAGCGCGGAGAAGCGCATCGCGCCCAGCTTCTGGCTTTCGACGTGCTGGTGCAGGTAGGCCACCACGCCCGTGCGGTGGCTGGAGGACAGGAAGATGTCCTCCTCGGAGGAGCACTGGTAGCTCGTCACCGTGTAGGGCGTCTCCGGATCATGCGGCGTGTCGCCCCAGCACTTGAGGAAGGGGCTCCAGCGGCCGGGGACGCGGTACTCGCCCAGCGACTGCTTCGGCAGGTCCGTGGCCATCAGCCGGTCGGTGATGCGCTGCTGGTTGGCCAGCAGCTGATCCTTCACGGACGTCATCAGCGCGGCGGGCTCCGGCGGAGCGCCCTGCTCCAGCGCCCTGTCCAGCAGCGCCCGCGCGCGGGCCACTGGCACCAGGAAGCCCACCTGGTTGCCCATGGTGGCCACGTTGACGCCCACGACGCCGCCTTCGCCGCTGAGCGTGGGCCCGCCGCTCATGCCGGGGTTGATGGCGCCGGTGAAGTGCACGCGCTCGTAGAGGGCGTCGCGCACCAGGCCGTTGTAGGTGCCCTCCACGATGGTGGTGCCCAGGTCGCGCGGGTTGCCCATGGCGAACAGGCGCGTGCCCTGCGGCGGTTCGTGCTCCTCCAGCTTGAAGTAGTCGCTGATGGGCGCGTCCACCTGGATGACGGCCAGGTCGCTCGCCACGTCCACCGCGAGCAGGCGCACCGGCACCGTCGCGTCGCCGCGGTCCAGCTCCGCGGTGTAGTCCTCCGGGTGGAGCACCAGGTCGGAGACGACGTGGTAGTTCGTGAGGGCGTGGCCCTTCGCGCTCACGAAGAACGCGGAGCCGATGGAGGACTTCGTCCCGGAGCGGCGCTCGATGATGCGCACCTGCGAGACGCGGCCCTGGATGCGGCGGAACAGGTCGTGCGTGGCCGGAGGCAGCGACGCCACCGGCAGGGGCGGCACCACCGCGTCCGCGACGCCAGCGTCCGGCGCCGGGAGGACCACCGGCGGGGCTGGAGACGCCGAAGGCTCCGGAGGAGCCGAGGGCCCCTGCGCGAGCACGGCGACAAGGAGAAGGGAGAACATGGGCGGCGGCACCGTATCCCACCGCGAGCCCCACCGGGGGACGCCTTGGCCCTCCTGTCAGGCCACGCTACGGAGTGGCCGGCCCCTCCCCCTGCCGGCGGCGGCGCCAGGCCGCGTACGACACCAGCAGGGCCCCGGCCAGGGTGCCCGCCAGCGCCCCCGCGAGCCGCCGGGAGACGACGCCCGCCACCGGGGCCTCCATGCGGAAGGTCTCCAGCGAGGCGCGCACCCCGGGGGCCAGGGCGTCCCAGCGGGCGGCGGGCGCGCTGACCGTCACCACGGCGTGGCGGCCTTCGGAGGCCAGCCCCGTCACCAGCACAGTGCGCACCTGCCCTGCTTCACGCAGCGTCCCCAGCACCTCCACCCGAGGCACGGGACCGCCCACGCGGTCCACCCGCTCCGGCGTCAGCGCCACGCCCAGCTCGCGTTGGAAGTGCTGGACCACGGCGGTGGAGAAGGAATCGCGCTCGGAAGGACTGGCGGAGAAGTCCCCATCCACCACGGCGATGAGGAACGTGGCCGCGTCCGGGCCCTCTCCGTCCGCCAGCGCCGCGGACAGGCCGCGCGTGCGCACGCCGTCCTCCGACACCGCGCCCACCTGCGAACCGGTGTAGCGCTCCCAGCGCGTCATCCGGAACGTGTCCGGAGGCCGGAAGCTGTAGCCGTCCCGCCGCAGCTCCGTGCCGAGCGCACCGGACAGCGACAACCACACACCGGTGAGGACGGGCAGGAGCACGGGCCCCGAGGATAACCCCGAAGCCCGCGCCACGCCCGCTCCCCTGCCCCGCCGCTACCCGATCTTCTTCTTCAGGTCGTCCACCGGCGCCGTGTGCGTGACGATGCGGGACTGGAGCTCCCGCGCCACGTTCGTGATCAGCGGCTTGCGCATCATCGTCATGTGCGTGCCCGGCATGTCCACGATCTCCACGCCGCCGGTGACGAGCTCCTCCCAGCCGGTGTGCTCACGCGTGTCCGGACGCTGGCTGGCGCGCAGCAGCACGAGCTTCCCGTCGAGCGGCTTCGCGTCGTACTGCGTGAAGGCGCGCGAGGTGGACTCGAACACCCGGTACAGGTTGCGCACGCGCTCCACGCCCACGTCGGCGATCTGCGTGTCTCCCTGGCTGCCCACTTCGTAGAAGTAGTTCACGCGCTCCGCTTGCGTCATCTGGCTGATGCGCTCGCGCAGCTCCAGGGGGTCGCGGCCGGTGGTGGCCGCCAGCATCATGGTGAGCTCGGAGGTGAGCATGTCCTCCAGCACCTGCTCCGGCGTCTTGTCCGGCACCATGTGCTGCACGGTGTACGCGTCGATGCTCGCCAGCAGCGCCACCTCTTCGCCCACGGCGCGCAGCTGCCGCGCCATCTCGAAGGCGATGATGCCGCCCAGCGACCAGCCCGCCAGGTGGTAGGGCCCGTGCGGCTGCACCTCGCGCACGGACGCCAGGTACAGCGCGGCCATCTCCGCCACGGTGCCCAGGGGCTCCTCGCCCTCGGTGCCCCGGGCCTGCAGGCCGTAGCACGGCTGATCCGCGTCCAGCTCGCGCGCCAGGTCCACGTAGCAGAGGACGCCGCCGCCCGCCGGGTGGATGGCGAACAGCGGAGGCTTCGTGCCCTCCGGCTTCAGCGCCACCAGCGGCGACCAGGCGCGTGACTCGGCCTCCAGCAGCGCGGCCAGCTGCTCCACCGTCGACGCCTGGAACAGCGACGCCAGGGGCAGGTTCCTGCCGGTGAGCTGCTGGATGCGGCCCATGAGCTGCACCGCCAGCATGGAGTGGCCGCCCAGGTCGAAGAAGTCGTCGCGGATGCCAATGGGCGACATCCCCAGCGTCTCCTCCCAGACACGGACCAGCTGCAGCTGCAGCGGCGTGCGCGCCACCACCAGCGTGGAGCCTTCCGCGCGCGTCGTGTCCGGAGCGGGCAGCGCGCGGCGGTCCACCTTGCCGTTGGACGTGAGCGGGAGCGACTCCATCACCATGAAGGCGGACGGCACCATGTACTCCGGCAGCGTGCGCCGCAGCTGTTCGCGCAGCTCCGGGACGCCCGCCACGGTCTGGCCCGGCGCGCCCACCAGGTACGCCACCAGGCGCTTATCGCCCGGCACGTCCTCGCGCACCAGCACCACGGCCTCGCGCACGCTCGGGTGCGAGAGCAGGCCCGCTTCGATTTCACCCAGCTCGATGCGGAAGCCGCGCACCTTGACCTGGAAGTCCGCACGGCCCAGGTACTCCAGCGTGCCGTCGGGACGCCACCGCGCCAGGTCGCCGGAGCGGTAGAGCCGCGCCCCGGGCCGCGTGCTGAACGGATCCGGGATGAAGCGCTGCGCGGTCAGCTCCGGCCGGCCCAGGTAGCCGCGGCTCAGGCCGTCGCCGCCCACGTACATCTCACCCGTGACGCCCGGAGGCACCGGCTGTCCGTGCGCATCCAGCACGTACACCTGGAGGTCCGGAATCGCGACACCCACTTCGCTGCCGCGCCCGCCCTCCGCGTCCGCCGCCTTGAGTGCGCGGTAGGTCACGTGAACGGTCGTCTCGGTGATGCCGTACATGTTCACGAGCACCGGCGCGTTGTCCGCGTGGCGCGCGTACCAGGGACGCAGGCTGCCGAACTCCAGCGCCTCGCCGCCGAACACGACCGTGCGCAGGGACAGGCCCTCGTGGTCGCCCGTGCGCTCCTCGTGTTGGATGAGCTGACGGAACGCGGACGGCGTCTGGTTGAGCACCGTGACGCCCTCGCGCTTGAGCAGCGCGTGGAAGTCCGCGGGCGTGCGGCTGACCTCGTAGGGCACCACCACCAGCTTGCCGCCGTACAGGAGCGCGCCCCACATCTCCCAGACGGAGAAGTCGAAGGCGTACGAGTGGAACAGCGTCCACACGTCCTTCGCGCCGAAGTCGAACCAGTGCTTCGTGCCGTCGAAGAGGCGCACCACCTGGGCGTGTTCAATCTGCGCGCCCTTGGGCTTGCCCGTGGAGCCGGACGTGTAGATGACGTACGCCAGGTGATGCGGAGCCACGCCGCTGTCCGGCGTGGTGGTGGGCGCGGAGGCCCAGGCGGCGGCATCCGAGTCCAGGCACAGGCGCTTCGCCGCGCCCGACGGCACCACGTCCAGCAGGTGCTGCTGCGTGAGCACCACCGGCACGCGCGCGTCCTCCACCATGAACTCCAGGCGCTCGCGCGGGTACGCCGGATCCATGGGCAGGTATGCGCCGCCGGCCTTGAGGATGGCCAGCAGGCCCACCATCAGCTCCAGCGAGCGCTCCACCGCGAGGCCAACCAGGACCTCCGGCCCCACGCCCAGCGTGCGCAGGTGGTGCGCCAGCTGGTTCGCCCGCGTGTCCAGCTCGCGGTACGTGAGGCGCTGTTCGGCGTAGGTGACCGCGATGGCGTCCGGGGTGCGCGCCGCCTGACGCTCGAACAGCGTGTGCAGGCACGCGTCCACCGGGAAGCGGAAGGACGTGTTCCAGTCCGTCACCACCTCCGCGCGGTCCTGCTCCGTGAGCAGCGGCAGCTGGTGCAGCCGCGCGTCCGGGTTCGCCCCGATGCCCGCCAGCAACACGCCCAGGTGGCGGGCGAGCCGCTCGGCGGTGCTCGCGTCGAACAGGTCGGTGTTGAACTCGAGCCCGCCCTCGATGCCGTTCGCCGTCTCCGTGAGGCCCAGCGACAGGTCGAACTTCGCGGTGCGGTGCTCCACCTCCACGCCTTCCAGGGTGAGGCCGGTCAGGTTGAACGCCCCCTCCGGCGCGTTCTGCAGCGTCATGGACACCTGGAACAGCGGCGTGCGGCTGGTGTCGCGCGTGGGCGCCAGCTCCTCCACCAGCTTCTCGAACGGCACCTCCTGGTGCGCGTACGCGCCCAGCGTCGTCTCCCGCACGCGGCCCAGCAGCTCGCGGAACGTGGGGTCGCCGTCCAGCTTCGTGCGCAGCACCAGCGTATTGACGAAGAAGCCGATGAGGCCCTCCGTCTCCGCGCGCTGGCGGCCCGCGATGGGCGTGCCCACGCTGATGTCATCCTGTCCGGAGTAGCGGGACAGCAGCGTCTGCCACGCGGCCAGCAGGACCATGAAGGGCGTGGTGCCCTCCTTGAGCGCCAGGGCCCTGATCGTCTCCGTCAGCTCGCGGCTGACCTTCACCGGGACGCTGGAGCCGTGCGACGTCTGCACCGCCGGACGCGGACGGTCCGTGGGCAGCTCCAGCGCGGAGGGCGCGCCGGACAGATGCTGCTTCCAGTAGCCGAGCTGCTTCTCCAGCACCTCGCCCTGGAGCCAGCCGCGCTGCCAGCCCGCGTAGTCCGCGTACTGCACCGGCAGCTCCGGCAGGGACGGCGTGCCGCCGTGGGAGAAGGCCTCGTAGGACGCGGCCATCTCGCGCACCAGCACGCCCATGGACCAACCGTCGGAGACGATGTGGTGCATGACGAGCAGGAGGATGTGCTCCTCCTCGTCCAGCTTGAGCAGCTTCACGCGCAACAGCGGACCGGTGGCCAGCTGGAACGGGTGCACCGCCTCCTCGTCCGCGAGCCGGCGGGCCTCGTCATGGCGCTCCGGATCCGGGATGTCGGAGAGGTCCACCACCGGGAGCGGCAGCGACACCGCCGGGTGGATGACCTGCGTGGCCTGGCCGTGGTCCAGGTGGAACGACGTGCGCAGCGATTCGTGCCGGCGCACCAGCTCCGTGAAGCTCTGCTCCAGCGCCGCCACGTCCAGCGAGCCCTTCAGGCGAAGGACCATGGGCACGTTGTAGGCCGGGCTGGACGCGTCCAGCTGGTGCAGGAACCACAGGCGCTGCTGGGCGAAGGACAGCGGCAGGCGGCCTTCGCGAGGCAGCGGCACGATGGCGGGCGCCTGGGTGCCCGCGCCGGCCTGGAGCGCCTGGTCGATGAGGACGGACAGCTTCTGCACCGTGGGCGCGTTGAAGACGTCCCGCAGCTGCAGGTCGATCCGGAAGATGCTCCGGACGCGCGACAGCACCTGCGTGGCCAGCAGCGAGTGTCCGCCCAGCTCGAAGAAGTCGTCCGTCGAGCCCACGCGATCCACGTTGAGCAGCTCGCTCCACGCCCCGGCGAGCAGCTGCTCCGTGGGGGTGCGCGGCGCGATGAACGCGTCGTCCTGCGCGCGCTCGTCGCTGGGGACGGGCAGCGCCTTGCGGTCCACCTTGCCGTTGGAGGTCACCGGCAGCGCCTCCATCACCACGAAGGCGGACGGCACCATGTACTCCGGCAGCATGCGCTCCAGGTGCTCGCGCAGGCCCTTGCGGTCCAGGGACTCCACGTCACCCGCGACGTAGGCGACCAGCCGCTTGTCACCGGCCACGTCCTCGCGGACGACGACGACGGACTCGCGGACACCGTAGGCGCCCATGAGGGCGGATTCGATCTCCCCCAGCTCGATGCGGTAGCCGCGCACCTTCACCTGGTGGTCGACGCGGCCCATGTACTCCAGCGTGCCGTCGGCGCGCCAACGGGCCAGGTCGCCGGAGCGGTACAGCCGCGCGCCAGCGTCGGTGCTGAACGCATCCGGGACGAACTTCTCCGCCGTGAGCTCCGGGCGGCCCAGGTAGCCGCGGCCCACCTGCACGCCGCCGATGTACAGCTCACCCGGTACACCCACCGGCACGGGCTGCAGCTGCGCATCCAGCACGTACATCCGCGTGTTGGGCAGCGGCTTGCCGATGCGCACCGCGCCGGAGGCGGAATCCTCCGGGGCCACGACGTGCACCGAGCAGCCCACCACCGTCTCCGTGGGGCCGTACTCGTTGATGAGCCGCGTGGCCGGCGCGTGCTTGCGCCAGAACGCCAGCTCCTCCGAGAAGAGCGCTTCGCCGCCGATGACGAAGGCGCCCGTGCGCCCCGCCGCCGCGTCCGCGCCCAGCAGGTCCGACAACAGCCGCAGGTGGCTGGGCGTCAGCTTCACCAGGCTGAAGCCCGTGCCCTCACGCAGCACGTCCGCCAGGCCCTCCACGCCCCGCGTCTCCGACACCATCACCACGCCCCGGCCCGCGACCAGCGGCGCCAGCATGCTGGTGACCGTGAGGTCGAACGCGAGTGACGAGTGCACCGGCGCGCCCGCGCCCGTGTCCAGCCCGTACGCGGACAAGCACCACGTCAGGTAGTTGGACACGCCGCGGTGCTCGATGGCCACGCCCTTGGGCTTGCCCGTGGAGCCGGACGTGTAGATGACGTACGCCAGGTTGCCGGCCGTCACCGCCGTCACGGGCGCGTCCTCGCGCTCGCGGGAGATGCTGCGCTTCCAGTCGCCATCCAGGCTGATCAGCTGCTGGGTGGAGACGGGCAGCTCGTCCGCCAGCGAGTCCTGCGTCAGCACCACTGGCACCTGCGTGTCCTCCAGCATGAAGGACAGGCGATCCAGCGGGTACTTCGGGTCGAGCGGAACGTAGGCGCCGCCGGCCTTGAGCACGCCCATCACGGCGATGACCATCTCCAGCGAGCGCTCCAGGCACAGGGCGACCTTCACCTCGGGCCCCACGCCCAGCCGGCGCAGGTGGTGTGCCAGCTGGTTCGCCTTCGCGTCCAGCTGCCGGTACGTGAGCTGCTCACCCTCGAAGGTCGCGGCGATCGCGTCCGGGGTGCGCGCCACCTGCTCCTCGAAGCGCTGATGGATGCAGGCGTCGCGCGGGAAGTCGGCCCGCGTGTCGTTCCACGTCGTCAGCAACTGCGTCCGCTCGCCCTCGGTGAGCAGCGGCAGTCGCTGAACGGGCACGTCCGGCTGCGACGCCACGCCCTCCAGCAGGACGCGGAGGTGCTCCAGCATCCGGGTGGCGGTGCCGGCGTCGAACAGGTCGGAGTTGTACTCCATGGCGCCGCGCAGCTCGCCGTCCACCTCCGACAGGGTCATGTTCAGGTCGAACTGCGCGGTGGCGTGCTCCAGCGGCACGGCGCGCAGCGTGAGGCCCTTGACCTCCAGCTCCGGCACCGGCGCGTTCTGGAACGACAGCAGCACCTGGAACAGCGGCGTGCGGCTGGTGTCGCGCGTGGGCGCCAGCTCCTCCACCAGCTTCTCGAAGGGGACTTCCTGGTGCGCGTACGCGCCCAGCGTCGTCTCCTTCACCTGGGCCAGCAGCGCGCGGAAGGACGGGTTGCCGTCCAGCTTCGTGCGCAGCACCAGCGTGTTGACGAAGAAGCCGATGAGGCCCTCCGTCTCCGTGCGGCCACGGCCCGCGATGGGCGTGCCCACGCTCACATCGTCCTGACCGGAGTAGCGCGCGAGCAGCACCTGCCACGCGGCCAGCAGCACCATGAAGGGCGTAGCGCCCTCCTTCAAGGCCAGGGCCTTCAGCGTGTCCGTCACCGGCTTGCCCACGCGCAGGTTCACGCTGGCGCCCCGGTACGTCTGCACCGCCGGACGCGGGCGGTCCGTGGGCAGCTCCAGCGCTGCGGGCGCGCCGGTCAGCTGCTGCTTCCAGTACGCCATCTGCTGGGCCAGCACGTCACCCTGCAGCCAGCCGCGCTGCCAGCCCGCGTAGTCCGCGTACTGCACCGGCAGCTCCGGCAGGGACGGCGCGCGGCCGGAGGCGAAGGCCTCGTAGAGGGCCGCCATCTCCCGCACCAGCACGCCCATGGACCAGCCGTCGGAGACGATGTGGTGCATCGTCGCGAGCAGCACGTGCCGCTGGGCCTCCAGCTTGAGCAGCTTCACGCGCAGCAGCGGGCCGTTCGCCAGGTGGAACGGACGCTGCGCCTCTTCGTTGGCCCGGCGCTGGGCCTCGGCCTCGCGGACGTCCTCGGGCTGACCGGACAGGTCCACCACAGGCAGCGACAGCGGCGCGGCTGGGTGGACGACCTGCGCGGGCTGGCCGTCACGCATGGGGAACGTGGTGCGCAGCGATTCGTGGCGGCGCACCAGCTCCGTGAAGGCGCGCTCCAGCGCGGACACGTCCAGCGTGCCCTCCAGCCGCACCGGCAGCGGGAGGTTGTAGAAGGCGCTGTCCGGCTCCAGCTGGTTGAGGAACCACAGACGCTGCTGGGCGAACGACAGCGGCATCCGCTCCGCGCGCGGCAGCGCCACGAGCGGCGGCGCCTTCACGCCCCTGCCCTGCGCCACGAGCGCGTCCACGCGCCGGGCCAGGTCCGTCACCGTGGGCGCCTCGAAGAGCGTGCGCAGCGGCAGCTCCACGTCGAAGGCCTCGCGGATGCGCGACGCCAGCCGCGTGGCCATGAGCGAGTGGCCGCCCATCTCGAAGAAGTGGTCCTCCACGCCCACGCGCTCCACGCCCAACAGCTGCGCGAAGAGGGCCGCGAGCAGCTCCTCCGTCGGCGTACGCGCGGCCACGAAGGTGCGCGTGCGCGCCACCTCGCCCGTCGGTGCGGGCAGTGCCTTGCGGTCGATCTTGCCCGCGGGCGTCAGAGGCAGGGCCTCCAGCACCACGAAGGCGGAGGGCACCATGTACTCCGGCACCTCTGTCTTCAGGTGGCGGCGCAGCTCCACCGCGTCCAGCGTGCCCGCGGCCCGGGGCACGACGTACGCCACCAGGCGCTTGTCGCCGGGCGCGTCCTCGCGCACCACCACCGCCGCCTCACGCACCTCCGCGTGGTGCAGCAGCACGGACTCGACTTCACCCAGCTCGATGCGGAAGCCGCGCACCTTCACCTGGGAGTCGATGCGGCCCAGGTACTCGAGCTCGGCCAACGACGTCCACCGCACGCGGTCACCGGTGCGGTACAGCCGCGCGCCGGGCTCCTGGCTGAACGGGTTCGGGATGAACCGCTCCGCCGTCAGGTCCGGCCGGCCCTGGTAGCCGCGCGCCAGGCCCACGCCCGCCACGTACAGCTCGCCCGGGACGCCCGGCGGCTGGGGCCGGAGCGCGTCATCCAGCACGTACACCTGCACGTTCGCCCACGGCTTGCCGATGGTGAGCCGCTCCGGGTTCGCGCCGTTCTCGGTCAGCGTCGCGCAGACCGTGGCCTCCGTGGGGCCGTAGGCGTTGATCATCAAGCGCCCTTCGCCCCACTTGCGCGCCAGCTCCACGCTCAGCGCTTCGCCGGCGGAGATGACGGTGCGCAGGCCCTCCAGCCCCTCCGTGCCCAGCTGCGCGAGCACCGACGGCGTCAGGGTGACGGCGGTGATGCGCTGCTGCTGGAGCAGCGTGCGCAGCGGCTCATCCGGCAGCAGCCGGTCGCGCGGCGCGAGCACCAGCGTGGCCCCGGCGACGAGCGTGCCGAACACCTCGCACACGCTGGCGTCGAAGCTGGACGCCGCGTACTGCAGCACGCGGCTGCCCGGCGCGTAGCGGTGCGCGCGGCCCGCCTGGATGGCCGTGTTCACCAGGCCCTGGTGCTGGAGCAGCGTGCCCTTGGGACGGCCCGTGGAGCCGGACGTGTAGATGACGTACGCCAGGTTGGCGGAGGTCATGTTCACGGACGGCGCCGTGGTGGGCAGCGCCTTGAGGACGTCCCGCACGTCATCCAGGTGCAGCCCCACACGGTCTTCCGCGTGCAGGCCCGGCATGGGCTCGCCGCGCGTCACGAGCACCGTGGCGCCGCTGTCCTCCAGCATGTAGTCGAGCCGGTCGATGGGGTACGCCGGGTCGAGCGGCACGAACGCGCCGCCGGCCTTGAGCACGCCCAGCATGCCGACCACCAGGTCCAGCGAGCGGTCCAGGCAGAGCGCCACGCGCACCTCCGGCGCGACTCCCAGGGTGCGCAGGTGGTGCGCCAGCTGGTTCGCCTTCGCGTCCAGCTGCGCGAACGTGAGCGACGCGTCCTCGAAGACGAGCGCCACGGCGTCCGGCGTGGCGCGGGCATGCGCCTGGATGAACGACTGGATGCACGCCTCGCGCGGGAAGTCCACGCGGGTGTCGTTCCACACCACCAGCTCCTGCCGCGCCTCGTCCTCCGTCATGAGCGGCAGCGCCATCACGCGCTGGTCCATGTCCGTGGCGATGCCTTCCAGCATCATCACGAAGTGCTGCATCAGCCGTTCGGCGGTGGCGCGGGAGTACAGGTCGGAGTTGTACGCGAGCCGGCCCAGGAAGCCCTCGGACGCGTCCGCCAGCGACAGCGACATGTCGAACTTCGCCGTGCGCGCTTCGGCCTCGAACGTCTTCAGCGTGAGGCCGGCCACGGACACCTGGCCGGACAGCTCCTCCGCCTGGAGCACGAACATGGCCTGGAAGAGCGGCGAGCGGCTGGTGTCGCGCACCGGGTGTAGCTCCTCCACCAGCTTCTCGAACGGGACCTCCTGGTGGACGTGCGCGGACAGCACCGTGTCACGCACCTGGGTCAGCACGTCGCGGAAGGACGGGTTGCCCTCCAGCTTCGCGCGCAGCACCAGCGTGTTGACGAAGAAGCCGATGATGCCCTCCGTCGACGAGTGCCCGCGGCCGGCGGCCGGCGAGCCCACGCTGATGTCGTCCTGACCCGCGTGGCGCGCCAGGAGCACCTGCCACGCCGCCAGCAGGAACATGAACGGCGTCACGCCCTTCTCGCGGCACAGCGACTTGATCCGCTGCGACAGCGTCTGCGGCACCTTCACCGCCACACCGCCGCCCGAGTACGTCATCACCGCCGGGCGAGGGAAGTCCGTGGGCAGCTCCAGCGCGGAGGGCGCGCCGGACAGCTGCTGCCGCCAGTACTCCACGTGCTTGCCCATCACGTCGCTGCGCAGCCAGTCGCGCTGCCAGCCCGCGTAGTCCGCGTACTGCACCGGCAGCTCCGGAAGTGGCGACGGCTTGTCCTCGCGGAAGGCCGCGTAGAGCGCGGCGATCTCGCGGACGAGCAGGCTCATGGACCAGCCGTCCGTGATGATGTGGTGAAGCGACAGGAGCAGCACGTGCTCCGTCTGGGACATGCGCAGGATGAGGGCGCGCATGAGCGGCCCCGTGGCCAGCTTGAAGCCGCGGTTGGTCTCCGCGTCGGCCAGGCGCTTCGCCTCGGCCTCGCGCTCCGCGTCCGGCAGGCTGCTCAGGTCCACGACGTCGAGCGACGCAGGCGTGGGCGCGTGGATGCGCTGCACGGGCTGATCGCCTTCCGCGTGGAACGTGGTGCGCAGCGATTCGTGGCGGCGCACCAGCTCCGTGAAGGTCCGCTCCAGCACGCCCAGGTCCAGCTCACCCTCCAGACGGACGGGCAGCACGATGTTGTAGAACGCGCTGTCCGGCTCCATCTGGTCCAGGAACCACAGCCGCTGCTGGGCAAGACCCAGCGGCAGCGAGCCCTCGCGCGGCAGCGGCACGATGGGCGGCGCCTGGAGTCCCTGCTCCGAACGCACGGACTGATCCACGCGCTGGGCCAGGTCCGCGATGGTGGGCGCCTCGAAGAGCGCGCGCAGCGGCAGCTCCACGCCGAACGCCTCGCGGATGCGCGAGGCGACCTGCGTGGCCAGGAGCGAGTGCCCGCCGAGGTCGAAGAAGTTGTCGCGCACCCCTACCCGCTTCACGTCCAGGATCTCCGTCCAGACCGTGGCGAGCAGCTCCTCCGTCGGCGTGCGCGGCGCGGCGAACTCCGCCTCGCTGCGCTCCGTGCGGGTGTCTGACGGCGCGGGCAGCGCCTTGCGGTCCACCTTGCCCGCGGGCGTCATCGGCAGCGCCTCCAGCACCACGAAGGCGGACGGCACCATGTACTCCGGCACCTCGCCCTTCAGGTGGCGCCGCAGCTCCGCCACGTCCAGCTCGGTGTCCTCCTGCGCGACGACGTAGGCCACCAGGCGCTTGTCGCCCGGCACGTCCTCGCGCACCACCACCGCCGCCTCACGGATGTCCGTGTGGTGCAGCAGCACGGATTCGACCTCGCCCAGCTCGATGCGGAAGCCGCGCACCTTCACCTGGAAGTCGATGCGGCCCAGGTACTCCAGCTCGCCCGTCGCCAGCCAGCGCACGCGGTCACCCGTGCGGTACACGCGCGCGCCCGGCTCCTGGCTGAACGGATGCGGCACGAACTTCTCCGCCGTCAGGTCCGGCCGGCCCTGGTAGCCACGCGCCAGCGCCACGCCGCCGATGTAGAGCTCACCGCCCACGCCCACCGGCACCGGACGCTGCGACGCGTCCAGCACGTAGACCTGCGCGTTCGCCCACGGCTTGCCGATGGTGATCCGCTCGGGGTTCACGCCGCCTTCGGTCAGCGTCGCGCAGACCGTGGCCTCCGTGGGGCCGTAGGCGTTGATCATGAGGCGCCCCGCGCCCCACTTGCGCGCCAGCTCCACGCTCAGCGCTTCACCGGCGGACACCACGCTGCGCAGGCCCTCCAGCCCTTCCGTGCTCAGCTGCGCGAGCACCGACGGGGTCAGCGTGGCGGTGGTGATGCCCTGCTCCTTCAGCAGCGTGCGCAGCGGTTCGTCCGGCATCAGCCGGTCGCGCGGCGCGAGCACCAGCGTGGCGCCCGCGGCCAGGGTGCTGAAGATCTCCCAGACGCTGGCATCGAAGCTGGACGCCGCGTACTGCAGCACGCGGCTGCCCGGCCCCACCCGCTTCGCCGCGGCGGCGCGCAGGGCCGTGTTCACCAGGCCCTCGTGCTGGAGCAGCGTGCCCTTGGGACGGCCCGTGGAGCCGGACGTGTAGATGACGTACGCCAGGTTGTGCGCGGACGTGCCCGAGCGCGGCGCCTCCTCCGGCATCCGCTCGATGGCGTCCACGTCCATGTCCAGCTGGATGGTCAGGCGGCCGTCGGTGGGCAGCGAGTCCATCAGCGACTCCTGCGTCACCAGCACCGGCGCGCCCGAGTCCGACAGCATGTAGTCGAGCCGCTCCACCGGGTACGACGGATCCAACGGGATGAACGCGCCGCCGGCCTTGAGGATGCCGAGCATGCCCACCACGAGATCCAGCGAGCGCTCCAGGCAGAGCGCCACGCGCACCTCACGTCCGACGTACCGGCGGCGCAGGTGGTGCGCCAGCTGGTTCGCCTTCACGTCCAGCTCCGCGTACGTGAGCGACTGGTCCTCGTACACGAGGGCCACCGCGTCCGGCGTTCCTTCCGCGTGCGCTTCGATGAGCGAGTGGATGGTCGCCTCGCGCGGCAGCTCCGCGCGGACGCTGTTCCAGCCCACCAGCACCTGGTGCCGCTCCTCGGCGGACAGCAGGGGCAGCTCGCCCACGGGCGCCTCGGGCTTCGTGGCGATGCCCGCCAGCAGCACGTGCAGGCGCGCCATCATCCGCTCCGCGGTCGCGCGGGCGAACAGGTCGGAGTTGTACTCCAGGCGGCCCACGAAGCCGTCCGCCGCGTCCAGCATGGACAGGGCCAGGTCGAACTTCGCGGTGCGCGCCTCCGCCTCGTAGGCGCTCAGGGTGAGGCCCGGCACGGACAGCTTCGCCGCCAGCTCCTGGTGCAGCACGAACCACACCTGGAAGAGCGGCGAGCGGCTGGTGTCGCGCACCGGCTGCAGCTCCTCCACCAGCTTCTCGAAGGGCACTTCCTGGTGCGCGTGCGCGCCCAGCACCGACTCCCGCACCCGCGCGAGCACCTGGCGGAACGAGGGGTCCCCTTCCAGCCGCGTGCGCAGCACGAGCGTGTTGATGAAGAAGCCGATGAGGCCTTCGGTCTCCATGCGGCCACGGCCGGCCACGGGCGAACCCACCGTGACGTCGTCCTGGCCCGCGTGGCGCGCCAGCAGCACCTGCCACGCGGTGAGCAGCAACATGTACGGCGTGACGCCTTCCTTCAGCGCCAGGGCGCGCAGGGCATCCGACAGCTCGCGCGGCAGCGTGAAGGGCAGCGTCTCACCGCGGTACGTCTGGACCGCCGGGCGCGGGAAGTCCGTGGGCAGCTCCAGCGCGGAGGGCGCGCCGGACAGCTGCTGCTTCCAGTAGCCGACCTGCTTCTTCAGCACGTCGCCCTGGAGCCAGCCACGCTGCCAGCCCGAGTAGTCCGCGTACTGCACCGGCAGCTCCGGCAGGGGCGACGGCCTGCCCTGACGGAAGGCCTCGTAGAGCGCGGCCACTTCGCGCACGAGCACGCCGCGCGACCAGCCGTCGGACACGATGTGGTGCACCGTGAGCAGCAGCATGTGGCGCACGTCCGAGATGCGCACCAGCGTGGCGCGCAGCAGCGGGCCCGTGGCCAGGTTGAACGGTTTGCCCGCGTCCTCGTCCGCCAGACGCTGCGCCTTCGCCTCGCGCTCGGCCTCCGGCAGGTGCGTGAGGTCCACGAGCGGCAGCGGCATGGCGGACGCCGGGTGCACGACCTGCACCGGGTTGCCACCCTCCGCGCGGAAGGTGGTGCGCAGCACTTCGTGACGGCGCACCAGCTCCGTGAAGGCCTGCTCCAGCGGGGCCACTTCCAGCGCGCCGTCCAGCATCACCGGCGCGGCGATGTTGTAGAACGCGCTGTCCGGCTCCAGCTGATCCAGGAACCACAGGCGCTGCTGCGCGAACGACAGCGGCAGCGTGTGCTCGCGAGACAGCGGCACGATGGCCGGCGCCTCCAGGCCGAAGCCCTGGCGGACCGCCTCGTCCACGCGGGCGGAGAGCGTCTCCACCGTGGTCGCCTCGAAGAGCGCGCGCAGGGGCAGCTCCACGCGGAACGCGCTCCGGATGCGGGAGATCATCTGCGTCGCCAGCAGCGAGTGGCCGCCGAGCGCGAAGAAGTCGTCCTTCACGCCCACGCGCTCCACGCCCAGCAGCTTCGACCACAGGCCCGCGATGAGCTCCTCGGTGGGAGTGCGCGGGGCCACGTGGGCGCGGCCGGCTTCGGACTCCTTCTCCGGCGCGGGCAGCGCGCGGCGGTCCACCTTGCCGTTGGGCGTGAGGGGCAGCGCGTCCAGCATGACGAAGGCGGACGGCACCATGTAGTCCGGCAGCCGCGACTTGAGGCCCTGGCGCAGCGCCCCGGCCTCCAGCGTGTGGCCGGGCACCGCGACGACGTAGGCCACCAGGCGCTTGTCGCCCGGCACGTCCTCGCGCGCCAGCACGACGACCTCCGCGACACCGGGCAGGCCGCTCATCGCGGCTTCAATCTCCGGCAGCTCGATGCGGAAGCCGCGCACCTTCACCTGGAAGTCGACGCGGCCCAGGAACTCCAGCGCGCCGTCCGGCAGGTAGCGGACGCGGTCGCCCGTGCGGTACACGCGCGCGCCCGGCTCCGGGTGGAACGGATCCGCCAGGAAGCGCTCCATCGTGAGGCCCGGCTGGCCCAGGTAGCCCCGGGCCACGCCCGCGCCGCCGATGAACAGCTCGCCGGGCACGCCCACGGGGACGGGCTGCAGCGCCGCGTCCAGCACGTACATCCGCGCGTTGGGCAGCGGGCGGCCCAGCGGCACGGAGGCCGTGGCGGCAAGCGCAGTGCCCCGCTCCACCTTCCACGTCAGCACGCCGACCGTGGTCTCGGTGGGGCCGTAGTGGTTGAAGACTTCGAGCCCGGGCACGAGCGCGTGCACGCGCGCCACGAGCGCCGGATCGGACGCTTCACCGCCCAGCACCAGCCGCTTGCGAGGCAGGACGCGCTCGGGCGACGGCGACGACAGCAGCGCCGTCAGGTGCGAGGGGACGATCTTCAAGCAGTCCACCGCGTGGCGCTCGAAGTAGTCGCCCAGCGCGGCCGGATCAGAGGCGCGGTCGCGGGAGATGAGGTGCAGCGTGCCGCCGCCGCTCAGCGTCGGGAAGACGGCGGTGTGGCCCAGGTCCGCGGCCAGCGTGGACACCGACGCGAAGCTCGCCGCCGGGGGCAGCTCCAGCCGGAGCGTCACGCCCTCCACGTAGTGGTTGAGCTGACGGTGCTCGATGGCCACGCCCTTGGGCCGGCCCGTGGAGCCGGACGTGAAGATGACGTAGGCCAGGGAGCTCGCGTCGCCCAGGCGCTTCGGGTCGTCCTCACGCTCGCGCGAGAGCAGCCCCGCGTCGGAGTCCAGGCACACGTGTCCCCTGGAGGCGTCCGCCACGTGCGCGGCGAGCGAGGCCTGCGTCACGACGAGTGAAGCCGACGCGTCCTCCAGCACCGTGCGCAGGCGCTCCGGCGGATGCGACGGATCCAGCGGCACGTACGCGCCGCCGGCCTTGAGGATGCCCATCATGCCGACGATGGCCTCCGGGGTGCGCTCGGTGAGCAGGCCCACGCGCGCATCCGGGCCCACGCCACGCGCGCGCAGCCAGTGCGCGAGCTGGTTGGCCCGGCGGTTCAGCTCCCCGTAGGTGAGCTGGCCGTCGTCGCAGACCACCGCCACCGCGTCCGGCGTGCGGGCCGCGTGGACGGCGAAGCGCTCGTGGACGCAGGTGTCGCCCACGGGCTGGGAGCCCGTGGCGTTCCACTCCACCAGCAGCTTCTGGCGCTCCGCGTCCGGCAGCAGCCGCGCGTGCTCGTGACGCGCGTGCGGGTTGGCGGCCATCGCTTCGAGGGCGCGGAAGTAGTAGCCCGCCAGCGCCTCCGTCTGGTCCGCGTCGCGCTGCGTGCCGTTGGTGCGCAGCACGAGCATCAGCGCGCCGGTGTCCGGGCGCTGGAGGAACAGCGTGCTCAGCGGCAGCTCCATCCACGCGGTGGACGGCGTCTCCTCCAAGAGGCGCACGCCTTCGAGCTGCGACAGTCCTCCGGCCACGTGGAAGTGGACGAAGTTGAAGATGGTTTCGAACAGCCGCTGGCCCCCCAACTGCTGCTGCAACCGGCCCATGGGGTAGCGGCGGTGCGGCCAGATGTCGCCGTCCGCCTTGGAGACCTGGCGCACCAGGTCCAGCCACGTGCCGTCCTCCAGCGTCACCGGGAACGGGATGCTGTTGAGGAACAGGCCGACCATGCGCTCACTGTCGGCCGTCTCCGGACGGCCGTTGGAGACCACGCCCGTCACCACCGAGCGCTGTCCCTCCATGAGCGCGCGCACGCGCAGGTGCGCCGCCAGCAGCACGGTCTTGAGCGGCACGTTGGCCGCCTGCGCCACGCGCTGCAGGCCGTCCTGGAGCGCGGCGGGCACGTCCACCTGCCGCATGCTCAGCACCGGCTCCTGGCCCGCCGGCAGCGGCGCGCGGGGAGCAGGACGGTCCACTTCCGACAGGCGCGACTTCCAGAACCGCTCGCCCTCGCCGGAGGTGAGCGACTGGTGCTCCAGCGCGACGAACTGGCGGTAGGTGACGGCCAGCGGCGCCGCCTCCGGGGCCGGCGTGCCGCGCAGCAGGTTCACGTAGCCGCGGAACAGCTCCGACAGCAGCGTCGCGAGGCTCCAGCCATCCAGGATGGCGTGGTGGAAGATGAGCGAGAACTGGAGCGTCTTCTCCGAGCGCCGGTAGATCGCGAAGCGCAGGAGCGGCGCGCGGCTCCAGTCGAACGGACGGCAGCGGTCCTCCTCCACGAGCTTGCGCAGCAGCGCGTCCTGCTCAGAGGCAGGCACGTGGCGCACGTCGTGGAGCTCCAGCGGCACCTGGGCCTCGCGGTGCACGAGCTGCAACGGCTGCTCGTAACCGGTGAGGTCGAACGACGTGCGCAGGATGGCGTGGCGGCGGGCCAGCTCGGCCAGCAGCTGGCGCATCTTCGCCTCATCCAGCGCCATCTCCAGGTGGTAGCTGGTGGCGTCGTGGTACATGCCGGACGCTTGGTCCAGCTCGCTCTGAAAGAGCATGCCGGCCTGGAGCACGGCCACCGGGTACGCATCCTCCACGTCCGCGGGCAGACGCGCGCGGTCGGCGTCGGACAGCAGGCTGAAGGGCTCCGAGCCCGGGACGGCCTGCGCCGCGGCCTTCGACGGGGCCGCGTGCACCAGGTTCCCCAGCGCGCGGATGGTGGGCTGACGCAGCAGCTCCACCATGGGCAGATCCAGCCCGCGCTCGCGCAGCTTCGCGATGAGCTGGATGCTGCGGATGGAGTCACCGCCCAGGTCGTAGAAGCTGTCGTCGATACCGACGCGCTCCACGCCCAGCACCTCCGCCCAGACCTCGCACAGCGCGGTCTCCTCCATGGTGCGAGGAGCGGCGTAGGCGGTGGACATCTGCGGACGCTCGCTGCCGGGCACGGGCAGCGCGCGGCGGTCCACCTTGCCGTTGGGCGTGAGCGGCAGCGCGTCCAGCGCCATCAGCGCCGTGGGCACCATGTACGCGGGCAGCTTGTCGTGGAGGAACGAACGCATCGTGTCCACGCCCAGCGGCTCCGCGCCCTCCTCCGTGACGACGTAGGCCACCAGGGCCTTCTCGCCCGCGACCTCCTGCACGGCGACGGTGACGTCGAGCACGGACGGGTGTCCGCGCAGCGCCGTCTCAATCTCGCCCGGCTCGATGCGGAAGCCGCGCACCTTCACCTGCTGGTCGATGCGGCCCAGGAACTCCAGCGAGCCGTCCGCGCGGAAGCGGACCTGATCGCCGGTGCGATACAGCCGCGCGCCGGGCACGGGGCTGAACGGATCCGGGATGAACTTCTCCGCCGTCAGCTCCGGCTGGTTCAGGTAGCCATGCGCCAGGCCGTCGCCGCCCGCGAACAGCTCGCCGGGGGCGCCCAGGGGCACGGGCTGCAGGGACGCGTTGAGGACGTGCACGCGCGTGCCGTTGATGGGACGGCCGATGGGCACGGAGATGCCCAGCGCGCCCGCGTCCTCCACCGGGTAGCACGCGGTGAACGTCGTGTTCTCCGTGGGGCCGTAGCCGTTGATGACGCGGCAGCCCGGCAACTGCTCCATCACGCGCAGCACGTGCGCGGGGGACAGCACGTCACCACCCGCCAGCAGCTGGCGCACGGGACGCAGGCCGTCCAGGTTGCCGTCCACCATCTGGTGGAACAGACCCGCGGTGAGCCACAGCGTGCTCACGCCCTCGCGGGTGATGACCTGGCCCAGTTCGTCCAGGGTGGGCGCGCGCGGCGGGAACACGGCGAGCTTCGCGCCGTTGAGCATCGCGCCCCACAGCTCGAAGGTGGACGCGTCGAACGCGAGCGGCGCCAGCTGGAGGAAGACCTCCTTCGACGACAGGTTCACCCACTCCGGGCCGCACACCAGACGCACCACGGCGCGGTGGGGCACGGACACGCCCTTGGGCCGGCCCGTGGAGCCGGAGGTGTAGAGGACGTAGAGCTCGTCCTCGCCGCTCGGCGCGGTGTCGAGGTTGGCGTCCGAACGCTTCGCGAGCGCGGCCGCGTCGTCATCCAGGCAGATCACCTGGAGCCACTGCGCGGGCAGCTCGTCCGCGATCGCGGAGACGCTGACGAGCGCGGACAGGCCCGCGTCCTCGATGAGCATCGAGAGGCGCTCGGTGGGGAAGCTGGGGTCGAGCGGCACGTACGCGCCGCCCGCCTTGGCGATGCCCAGCACCGCCACCACGAGGTCCAGCGAACGCTCCAGGGACACGCCCACGCGCTTGCCGGGCCTGACGCCCAGGGCGCGCAGGTGGTGCGCGAGCTGGTTGGCGCGCGCGTTGAGCTGGCCGGCGGTGAGCGTCTCGCCCTCGAAGCTCACGGCGACCGCGTCCGGGGCACGGGCGGCCTGCGCCTCGAAGACGCGCGACACGGGCTGGCCGTGCGGATACGTCCGCGGGCGGTCGTTCCACGCGGCGAGCGTGTTGCGCTCCTCCGGCGTGAGCAGCGGCAGCGTGCCGATGCGGAGCTCGGGGTCGTCCACGACGGCGCGCAGCAGCGACTCGAAGTGGGCGAACAGGCGCTCCACCGACGCGCGGTCGAGCACGTCCGTGTTGTGCTCCACCGTGACTGTGAGCCCGCCCTGCCACGGGAACACGACGACGAGCAGGTCCCACTTCGCGGTCCCGTTCGTCTCCGCGTCCAGGAGGCTCAGCTCCAGGCCGGGGAGCTGGAGCGGCGGCAGCGGCGCGTTCTCCAGCACGAACTTCACGTTGAAGAGCTGACCACCCGGCTCGCGCGGCGGCTTGAGCGCCTGCACCAGCGTGCCGAAGGGCAGGTCCTGGTGCTCGTAGGCGTCCAGGGTCCCCTTGCGCACGCGGTCCAGCAGTGAGCGGAAGGACAGGTCACCCGACACCTGCGTGCGCAGGACGAGCTGGTTGGTGAAGAAGCCGACCAGCGACTCCAGCTCCTCGCGGGCGCGGTTCGCGATGTCCGTGCCCACGACGATGTCGTCCTGGCCAGTGCGACGGTGCATGAGCGCGTCGAACGCGGCGAGCAGCACCATGAACAGCGTGGCGCCCTCCCCTCGCCCCAGCGCCTCGATGCGGGACGTGAGGTCCGGGGACAGGTGGAAGCGGCGGCTGTCACCGTGGAAGCGGTCACCCGCGGGGCGCGGCGCGTCCGTGCGCAGCGCGATGCGAGGCGCTCCGGCGAGCTGCTTCTTCCACCAGGAGATCTGCTGCTCCAGCACGTCACCGCTCAGCCACTGGCGGTGCCAGAGGGTGTAGTCCGCGTACTGCACGGGCAGCGCGGGCAGCGGCGAGGCCTCTCCGCGCGAGAACGCGGTGTAGAGCGCCTGGAGCTCGTTCATGAACACGCCCACGGCCCAGCCATCCACCACGATGTGGTGCATGGCGAGGCACAGCACGTGCTCGCGCGCGCTCAGCTTCAGGAGCTGGGCGCGCAACAGCGGCCCCTGCACCAGGTCGAAGGGCCGAGCGGCCTCCGCGTTCAGGTGCTTCCGGGCCTCGGCCTCCGCCTGGTCGGCGGGCAGCGAGGACAGGTCCACCACGGGCAGCACGAACGGCTTCGCCGGCAGGATGACCTGCACGGGAGAACCGGACGCATCCTGATGGAAGACGGTGCGCAGCGCCTCGTGGCGCCGGACGATCTCCTCCAGGCCGCGGCGGAGCACGTCGACGTCCAGGTCGCCGCTCAGGCGGGCCGCGCTGGGCACGTTGTAGATGGGCGTGCCCGGCGTGAGCTGCTCGAAGAGCCAGAGGCGCTCCTGGTCGAACGACAGCGGCAGCGAGCCCTCACGCGACGCGGGCTTGAGCGGCGGCGTCTTGAACTTCCGCTCGGCGCCGGTGGCCTCGTCCACGCGGGCGGCCAGGGCGGCCACCGTCGGGGACTCGAAGAGCGCGCGCAGGGGCAGCTCCACCTGGAACTCGCCGCGCAGGCGCGACACCAGCTGCGTGGCCATCAGCGAGTGGCCGCCCAGCTCGAAGAACGAATCCTCCGCGCCCACGCGCTCCACGGTGAGCACGCGCGCGAAGAGGGCCGCCACGCGCGTCTCCGTCTGCGTGCGAGGGGCCACGTAGGCGTCAGGACGCGTGAGCGCGCCCGTGGGGGCCGGCAGCGCCTTGCGGTCCACCTTGCCAGCGGGCGTCATCGGCAGCGCTTCCAGAACCACGAAGGCCGACGGCACCATGTACTCCGGCACGCCGTCCTTCAGGTGCTTGCGCAGCGAGGCCGCGTCCACCGTCCGCCCCGGCTGCGGCACGACGTAGCCGACCAGCCGCTTGTCGCCCGGGACGTCCTCGCGCACCACGGCCACCGCCTCGCGCACGTCCGCGTGGCGCAGCAGCACGGCCTCGATTTCACCCAGCTCGATGCGGAAGCCGCGCACCTTCACCTGGTGGTCGATGCGGCCCAGGTATTCGATCTCGCCCTCGGCCAGCCAGCGCACGCGGTCGCCGGTGCGGTACAGCCGCGCGCCGGGCTCGTTGCTGAACGGGTTGGGGACGAACTTCTCCGCCGTCATGTCCGGCCGGCCCTGGTAGCCGCGCGCGAGGCCTTCACCCGCGACGTACAGCTCACCGGCCACGCCCACGGGCACCGGGTGGTGCAGGGCATCCAGCACGTACACCTGCACGTTCGCCAGCGGCTTGCCGATGGTCAGGCGCTCCGCCCGGACACCGCCGTGCGTGAGGGTCGCGCAGACCGTGGTCTCGGTGGGGCCGTACGCGTTGATCAGCGTCCTCCCCTGCCCCCACTTGCGAGCCATCTCCACGCTCAGCGCCTCACCGGCGGAGACGATGGTGGACAGGCCCTCCAGCCCGTCCGTGCTCAGCTGCGCGAGCACCGACGGCGTCAGCGTCACGGTGGTGATGCGCTGCGACTTCAGCAGCGTGCGCAGCGGCTCGTCCGGCAGCAGCCGGTCGCGCGGCGCGAGCACCAGCGTGGCCCCGGACACGAGCGTGCTGAACACCTCCCACACGCTGGCGTCGAAGCTGGACGCCGCGTACTGCAACGCGCGGCGGCCCGTACCCAGGCCCTTCGCCGCGGCGGCCTGCCGGGCGGTGTTGTTGAGGCCGCGGTGCGGCAGCAGCGTGCCCTTGGGGCGGCCCGTGGAGCCGGACGTGTAGATGACGTACGCCAGGGTGTCGGCGTTGGCGCTGGAGGCCGGAGCGGTCTCCGGCAGCGTCCGGAGGTGCGCCGCCTCCACGTCCATGCGCACCACGCGCAGGCCGTCGGAGGGCAGTTGCTGGCTCAGCGAGTCCTGCGTCACCAGCACGGGCGCGCCGCTGTCCTCCAACATGAAGGACAGGCGCTCACGCGGGTACGACGGATCCAACGGCACGAAGGCGCCACCGGCCTTCTGGATGCCGAGCATCGCCACCGCGAGTTCCAGCGAACGCTCCACGCAGAGCGCCACGCGCACCTCGGGCCCGACGCCCAGCGTGCGCAGGTGGTGCGCCAGCTGGTTCGCCCGCGCGTCCAGCTGCGCGTACGTCAGCGAGGCATCCTCGAACACCAGCGCCTGCGAGTCCGGCGCGCGACGCACCTGGGCCTCGAAGAGCGCCGGGAACGTCACGTCACCAGCGACGTCGCCGCGCGTGTCGTTCCACGCCACCAGCACCTGGTGACGCTCCTGCGGGCCCATCAGCGCGAGCTGGGACAGCTTCGCCATGGGGCGCACCGCCACGGACTCCAGCAGCACCCGCAGGTGCTCCGTCATCCGCCGCGCCGTCTCCGCCGCGAACAGGTCGGTGTTGTACTCAAGCGTTCCTTCCAGCCCGCCCGCCGTCTCCGTCAGCGACAACGTGAGGTCGAACTTCGCCGACTTCGACTCCACCTCGTACGGCGACAGCTCCACGCCCGACAGCTTCAGGTGCGGCAGCACGTCCTGCTGCAACGCGAACATCACCTGGAACAGCGGCGCGTGGCTCAGGCTGCGCTGCGGCTGCAACTCCTCCACCAGCTTCTCGAACGGCACGTCCTGGTGCGCGTACGCGCCCAGCGTCGTCTCACGCACCTGCTTGAGGACCTGCTGGAAAGTCGGGTTGCCCGAGAGCTTCGTGCGCAGCACCAGCGTGTTGACGAAGAAGCCGATGAGCCCTTCCGTCTCCGCCTGCGTGCGGCCAGCGATGGGCGAGCCCACCGAGATGTCGTCCTGCCCGCTGTAGCGGGACAGCAGCACCTGGAACGCCGCCAGCAGCAGCTGGTACGGCGTGACGCCTTCCTGCTTCGCCAGCGCGTTCAGCGTGCGGCTCAGGTCCGCGCCCAGCTTCACCGGCACCGTGGCGCCCCGGTACGTCTGCACCGCGGGACGCGCGAAGTCCGTCGGCAGCTCCAGCACCGCAGGAGCCCCGGCCAGCTGCTGCTTCCAGTAGCCGACCTGCTTCTCCAGCACCCCGCCCAGCAGCCACTCCCGCTGCCACTGCGCGAAGTCCGCGTACTGCACCGCCAGCTCAGGCAGCGGCGACTTCTGGTTGAGGACCTGGGCCTCGTAGAGCGCGGCGACCTCGCGCACGAGCACGCCCATGGACCAACCATCGGAGACGATGTGGTGCATCGTCACCAGCAGCACGTGCTTCGCCTCGCCCAGCTTCAGCAGCTTCGCGCGGAAGAGCGGCCCCGTGCCCAGTTCGAACGGGCGCGCGGCTTCTTCCTCCGCCAACCGCCGCGCTTCCGTGTCCTGCGCACCGGAGACGTCCACCACCGGCAGCTCGAAGGCCTTCGCCGGGTGGATGACCTGCACCGCCTGACCGTTCTCCTCGCGGAAGGTCGTGCGCAGCGACTCATGCCGGCGGACGATCTCTTCCAGGGCCCGCCGCATGGCCTCCACATGCAGCGCGCCCTCCAGCTTCACACCGCCCGCCACGTTGTAGAAGGCGCTGCCCTGCTCCAGCTGGTCCAGGAACCACAGACGCTGCTGCGCGAACGACAGCGGCTCCGTGGCGCTCCGCGGCCGAGGCTTGATCGCCGGGGCCTTGGACGCATCACGGCCTGACACGGCCGTATCCACGAACGCCGCGAGCGAAGCCACCGTGCTCAGCTCGAAGAGCGAACGCAGCGGGACCTCGGCGCCGAAGGCCGTGCGCAGCCGGGAGACCAGCTGCATCGCCAGCAGCGAGTGTCCGCCCAGCTCGAAGAACGAGTCCTCCGCGCCCACGCGCTCCACGCGCAGCAGCTGCGCGAAGATCGTGGCCACCTGCTCTTCAGTCGCCGTGCGCGGGGCCACGTACTGGCCCTGCGCCGTCTGGGCCTCCGGCACCGGCAGCGCCTTGCGGTCCACCTTGCCGTTCGGATTGAGCGGCAGCGCGTTCAGCACCACGAACGCCGACGGCACCATGTACTCCGGCAGCCGCGCCTTCAGGCCCTTGCGCAGCTCCGCCACGTCCAGCGTCGCGCCCGCGACGTACGCCACCAGGCGCTTGTCGCCCGGCACGTCCTCGCGCACCACCACCACGGACTCGCGCACGCCAGGCTGCGTGGACAGCACCGACTGCACTTCACCCAGCTCGATGCGGAAACCACGCACCTTCACCTGGAAGTCGAAGCGGCCCAGGTACTCCAGCTCGCCGTTCGGCAACCAGCGGATGCGGTCGCCCGTGCGGTACATCCGCGCGCCGGGCTCGTCGCTGAACGGGTTGGGGACGTACCTCTCCGCCGTCAGAGCAGGCTTCGCCAGGTAGCCTCGCGAGAGGCCCGCACCCGCGATGTACAACTCGCCCGGCACACCCTGCGGCACCGGACGCAGCCATGCATCCAGCACGTACCCCCGCGAGCCCGTCAGGAGACGGCCCACCGTCGGCTCCCGCGTCGCGCCCTTCTCCACTCGCAAGTACGTCGAATACGTCGTGTCTTCCGTCGGGCCGTAGAAGTTGTAGACGGCGTCCACGTTCTTCAGCCCGTACACCGCCTGCACCAGCCGGTTCAGCAACGGCTCACCGGCGAGGTTCACGGTGCGCACCGTCTCCGGCACGCCCCCGCTGCGCAGCAACTCCGCCATCGCGGAGGGCACGGTGTTCACCAGCGTCACCCGGCTCGCGTCCTTCATCGTCGGGAGCGCCAGTGCGTTCTCCGCGACGATGACGGAACCACCGACGCTCAGCGGCGCGAAGACTTCGAACACCGAGATGTCGAAGTTCAGCGACGTCGACGCCAGCATGCCCGACAGCTGCTGCGGCGTGAAGAACGCCGTCGCCCAGTGCAGGAACGCAATCACGCTGCGCTGCTCGATGGCCACGCCCTTCGGACGGCCCGTCGAACCCGACGTGTAAAGCACGTACGCCAGGTTCCTCAGGCCCGTGCGCGCATCGACGCGCGAAACAGGGTTCTTGGAGATGGTCTCCCAATCGGTATCCAGGAACACGTTGCGCGCCGAATGCGCGGGGAGCACGCCCAGCAGCTTCTGCTGCGTCAGCACCACCGGCGCCTGCGCGTCCTCCAACATCCAGCCCAGACGATCCTGCGGGTACGCCGGATCCAACGGCACGTAGGCGCCACCCGCCTTCAGCACGCCCAGCAGCGCCACCACCATCCGCGCGGAACGCTCCAGGCTCACGCCCACCAGCGTGTCCGGGCCCACGCCCATGCCACGGAGGTGATGCGCCAACTGGTTCGACTGCGCCTCCAGCTGCGCGTACGTCAGCACCTCTCCGTCGAAGTAGACGGCCGCTGCATCCGGCGTGCGCGCCACCTGCGCCTCGAAGAGCGCCTGCATCGTCCCGGTCACCGGGGCCGGCAGGTCCGTCCCCGACACGTCCATCAGCAGCGTCTGCTTCTCTTGCGCGCTCATCAGCGCAAGGTCGAACACCTTCGCCATGGGCCGCACCGCCACGGACTCCAGCAGCACCCGCAGGTGCTCCGTCATCCGCTGGGCCGTCACCGCCGTGAACAGGTCGGTGTTGTACTCGAGCGTCCCTTCCAGCCCGCCCGCCGTCTCGGTGAGGAAGAGCGTGAGGTCGAACTTCGCCGTCTTCGACTCCACCTCGTACGGCGACAGCTCCACGCCCGACAGCTTCAGGTGCGGCAGCACGTCCTGCTGCAACGCGAACATCACCTGGAACAGCGGCGCGTGGCTCAGGCTGCGCTGCGGCTGGAGTTCCTCCACCAGCTTCTCGAACGGCACGTCCTGGTGCGCGTACGCGCCCAGCGTCGTCTCGCGGACCTGCTTGAGCACCTGCTGGAAAGTCGGGTTGCCCGAGAGCTTCGTGCGCAGCACCAGCGTGTTGACGAAGAAGCCGATGAGGCCCTCCGTCTCCGCCTGCGTGCGGCCAGCGATGGGCGAGCCCACCGAGATGTCGTCCTGGCCCGTGTACCGCGCCAGCAGCACCTGGAACGCAGCCAGCAGCAGCTGGTACGGCGTGACGCCTTCCTGCTTCGCCAACGCATTCAGCGTGCGGCTCAGGTCCGCGCCCAGCTTCACCGGCACCGTCGCGCCGCGGTACGTCTGCACCGCCGGACGCGCGAAGTCCGTCTGCAGCTCCAACATCGCCGGAGCCCCGGCCAGCTGCTGCTTCCAGTAGCCGACCTGCTTCTCCAGCACTCCGCCCAGCAGCCACTCCCGCTGCCACTGCGCGAAGTCCGCGTACTGCACCGCCAGCTCAGGCAACGGCATGGCGCGGCCCTGCGAGTGCGCCTCGTAGAGCGCGGCCATCTCGCGCACGAGCACGCCCATGGACCAGCCGTCGGAGACGATGTGGTGCATCGTCACCAGCAGCACGTGCTTCGCCTCGCCCAGCTTCAGCAGCTGAGCGCGGAAGAGCGGACCCGTGCCCAGATCGAACGGGCGCACGGCCTCTTCGTTGACGCGGCGCTGGGTCTCCGTCTCGCGTGCCGACTCGGCCACGGTCGACAGATCCACCACGGGCAGGTCCATCCGGCTCGCGGCGTGGATGATCTGCGCCGCTTCGCCGTTCTCCTCACGGAACGTCGTGCGCAGCGACTCGTGCCGCGCGACGATCTCCTGGAGCGTCAGCCGCAGGGCCTCCACATCCAGCGCGCCCTCCAGGCGCACCGCGCCCGGCACGTTGTAGAGCGCGCTGCCCTGCTCCAGCCGATCCAGGAACCACAGGCGCTGCTGCGCGAACGACAGCGGCAACGCGCCCTCGCGCGACACCTGCTTCAGCGGCGGCAGGTTCGCGCCTTCCGCCTGCTGCTTCTTCCCATCGATGAACGCCGCGAGCGAAGCCACCGTGCTCAGCTCGAAGAGCGAACGCAGCGGGACCTCGATGCTGAAGGCCGTGCGCAGCCGGGACACCAGCTGCATCGCCAGCAGCGAGTGGCCGCCCAGATCGAAGAACGAGTCCTCCGCGCCCACGCGCTCCACGCGCAGCAACTGCGCGAACAGCGTCGCCACCTGCTCCTCCGTCGCCGTGCGAGGCGCCACGTACTGGCTCTGCGCCTGGGCCTCCGGAACCGGCAGCGCCTTGCGGTCCACCTTCCCGTTCGGCGTCAGCGGCAGCGCGCTCAGCACCACGAACGCCGACGGCACCATGTACTCAGGCAGCCGCGCCTTCAGGCCCTTGCGCAGCTCCGCCACATCCAGCGACGCGCCCGCCACGTACGCCACCAGGCGCTTGTCACCCGGCACGTCCTCACGCACCACCACCACCGACTCGCGCACGCCGGGCTGAGACGCCAGCGCCGACTCCACTTCGCCCAGCTCGATGCGGAAGCCACGCACCTTCACCTGGAAGTCGATGCGGCCCAGGTACTCCAGCTCGCCCGTCGCCAGCCACCGCACGCGGTCACCCGTGCGGTACATCCGCGCTCCAGGCTGCGCCGAGAACGGGTTCGGCACGAAGCGCTCCGCCGTCAGCGACGGCTTGGCCAGATAGCCGCGCGCGAGGCCCGCGCCCGCCAGGTACAGCTCACCCGGCACGCCCTGCGGCACCGGACGCAGCCACGCGTCCAGCACATAGGCGCGCGAGCCCGTCAGCGGACGGCCGATGGTCGGCTCCCGCGCTCCGTCCTTCTCCACGCGCGTGTACGTCGAGTACGTCGTGTCTTCCGTCGGGCCGTAGAGGTTGTAGACGCCCTCCACGTTCTTCAGCCCGTACAGCGCCTGCGCCAGCCGGTTCAGCAGCGGCTCGCCCGCGAGGTTCACAGTCCGCACCGAAGACGGCACGCCCTGGCTGCGCACCAGCTCCGCCATCGCGGAGGGCACCGTGTTCACCAGCGTCACGCGGCCCGCGTCCTTCAGCGTCGGCAACGCCAGCGCGTTCTCCGCGACGATGACGGCACCACCGCTGATCAGCGGCGCGAAGACCTCGAACACCGACAGGTCGAAGTTCAGCGACGTCGCCGCCAGCACGCCCGCCAGCTGCTGCTGCGTGAACGCAGTCGTCGCCCAGTGCAGGAACGCCACCACGCTGCGCTGCTCGATGGCCACGCCCTTCGGACGGCCCGTGGAGCCCGACGTGTACAGCACGTACGCCAGGTTCCCCACGCCCGTGCTCGTCGCGACAGGCGTGGTCGGCTGCCGAGCGATCACGGCCCAATCCGCGTCCACGCAGACGGCCTTCGCGGAGTGCTCGGGCAGCACGCCCAGCAGCTTCTGCTGCGTCAGCAGCACCGGCGCCTGCGCGTCCTCCAGCATCCAGCCCAGGCGCTCACGCGGGTATGCAGGATCCAGCGGCACGTAGGCGCCGCCCGCCTTCAGCACGCCCAGCAGCGCCACCACCATGCGCGCCGAACGCTCCAGGCTCACGCCCACCAGCGTGTCCGGGCCCACGCCCATGCCACGCAGGTGATGCGCCAACTGGTTCGCCTGCGCGTCCAGCTGCGCGTACGTCAGCGCCTGCCCGTCGAAGTAGACGGCCGCCGCGTCCGGCGTGCGCGCCACCTGCGCCTCGAAGAGCGCCTGCATCGTCCCGCTCACCGCGGCCGGCAGGTCCGTCCCCGACACATCCTTCAGCAGCGTCTGCTTCTCCTGCGCCCCCATCAGCGACAGGTCGGACAGCTTCGCGCCCGGGTCCGTGAGCAGCGACTCCAGCAGCACCCGCAGGTGCTCCATCATCCGGCGCGCCGTCGCCGCGGCGAACAGGTCGGTGTTGTACTCCAGCGTCCCTTCCAGCCCGCCCGCCGTCTCCGTCAGGTAGAGCGTGAGGTCGAACTTCGCCGTCTTCGACTCCACCTCGTACGGCGACAGCTCCACGCCCGGCAGACGGAAGTGCGGCAGCACGTCCTGCTGCAACACGAACATCACCTGGAACAGCGGCGCGTGGCTCAGGCTGCGCTGCGGCTGCAACTCCTCCACCAGCTTCTCGAACGGCACGTCCTGGTGCGCGTACGCACCCAGCGTCGTCTCCTTCACCTGGGCCAGCAGCGCGCGGAAGGACGGGTTGCCCGAAAGCGTCGTGCGCAGCACCAGCGTGTTGACGAAGAAGCCGATGAGGCCCTCCGTCTCCGCGCGCGAGCGGCCCGTGATGGGCGAACCGACCGAGATGTCCTCCTGCCCCGAGTAGCGCCCCAGCAGCACCTGGAACGCCGCCAGCAGCAGCATGTACGGCGTGACGCCTTCCTTCTTCGCCAGCGCGCCCAGCGCCTTGCTCAGGTCCGCGCCCAGCTTCACCGGCACCGTCGCGCCGCGGTACGTCTGCGCCGCCGGACGCGCGAAGTCCGTCGGCAGCTCCAGCACCGCCGGAGCCCCGGCCAGCCGCTGCTTCCAGTAGCCGACCTGCTTCTCCAACACGCCGCCCAGCAGCCACTCCCGCTGCCACTGCGCGAAGTCCGCGTACTGCACGCGCAGCTCCGGCAGCGGAGAACCCCGTCCGCCACGGAACGCGTCGTAGAGCGCGGCGACCTCCCGCACGAGCACGCCCATGGACCAGCCGTCGGAGACGATGTGGTGCATCGTCACCAGCAGCACGTGCTTCGCTTCACCCAGCTTCAGCAACCGCGCGCGCACCAGCGGACCCGCGCCCAGGTCGAACGGGCGCACGGCCTCTTCATCCACGCACCGCCGCGCCTCCGCCTCGCGCTCCGTCTCCGGGAAGCCCGTCAGGTCCACCACCGGCAGCTCGAAGGCCTTCGCCGGGTGGATGAGCTGCACCGCCTCGCCGTTCTCCTCGCGGAACGTCGTGCGCAGCGACTCGTGCCGGCGGACGATCTCCTCCAGGCTCCGCCGCAGCGATTCTGCATCCAGCGCGCCGTCCAGCCGCACCGCGCCCGGGATGCTGTAGAGCGCGCTGCCCTGCTCCAGCCGGTCCAGGAACCACAGGCGCTGCTGCGCGAACGACAGCGGCTGCGTGGCCCCACGCGGACGGGGCGCGAGCACCGCCGCCTTCGGCTCCTGCTTCGAAGCCGTGATGCGCTTCGCCAGGTCCACCAGGCTCGGGCCCTGGAGCAGCAGCTCCATGGGCAGCGCGATCCCCAGCCCCTTCTCCACCGCGTGCGCCAGCTCCACCGCGCTCAGCGAATCCAGGCCGTAGCGCGTGATGGGCTCACGCACGTCCACCGTCTTCGCCGGCACCTTCAGCTGCTCCGCCACGCGCTCCACCAGCCACGTCAGCGTGGCCCGCGCCGCCTCCGGCACGTCCTCACGGACCGGCGCCGCGGCAGGCTCCGAGGCCGCTTCCGTCTCCTCCGCCTCCTCGAACCCCGGCTCGCGCCACACCAGCACCGTGCGCAGCTCGTCCGCGAGGAACTGCGCCTTGCACGCGTGCCGCTGGATCTTCCCGCTGGAGGTCTTCGGGATGCTGCCGGGCTCGATCAGCGCCACGGCGTGCACCTGCACCTCGTGCCGCTCGGCGACGCGCTGGCGGATCTCCTTCACCGCCGCCTCCGCCATATCCACCTGCTTGCGCAGGTTGCCCGCCTTGCGCAGGTCGACCTCCTGCACCACCACCAGGCGCTCCTCGCCCGCCACCTCCAGCGACACCGCCGCGACGCTGCCGGCGCGCAGCGCGGGGTGGCTCTCCTCCACCGTCTGCTCGATGTCCTGCGGGTAGTGGTTGCGGCCGCGGATGATGATCAGGTCCTTGGCGCGGCCGGTGACGTACAGCTCGCCGTCCCGCATGAAGCCCAGGTCCCCCGTGCGCAGGAACGGGCCTTCGTCCGTGCCCTTCACCCGCGCCTGGAACGCCTCCGCCGTCGCCTCCGGCTTGTTCCAGTAGCCCAGCGCCACGCTGGGGCCGCGCACCCAGATTTCACCCACGCCGCCGGGCGCGCACGCCTCGCGCGTCTGGGGATCCACGATGACCACCGGGTGTCCCGGCCGCTCATCGCCGCAGCCCACCAGGACGCGCGCCTCCGGCTTCGCCGCGTCCACCAGCAGCGCCCGGCGCTGCTCCAGCGCCGGAGCATCCAGCGCGCAGCTCACCGGCGGCGCCGCCACGCGCCCGCCCGACACCAGCAGCGTCGCCTCCGCCAGGCCGTAGCACGGGAAGAAGAACTCCCGCTTGAAGCCGTGCGGCCCGAAGGCCTGCTCGAAGCGATCCAGCGTCGCCGGACGGATGGGCTCCGCGCCGGTGAACGCCACCTTCCACGAGCTCAGGTCCAGCGCCTGCCGCTCCTCCGCCGGGATGCGCCGCACGCACAGGTCGAACGCGAAGTTCGGGCCGCCGCTGATGGTGGCCTTGTAGCGGGTGATGGCCTCCAGCCACACGCGCGGGTTCTTGAGCATCGTCAGCGGCGACATCAGCGCCGCGTGGAACGTCGCGTACAGCGGCGTGAGGATGCCGCCGATGAGCCCCATGTCGTGGTACGGCGGCAGCCAGATGACGGCCGAGCTGCTGGGGCCCAGCTCGAACGCGTCCGTGATCAGCGCCAGGTTGTGCGCCAGGTTGCCGTGGCTCAGCATCACGCCCTTGGGCGAGCCCGTGGACCCGGACGTGTACTGGAGGAACGCCAGCGTCGACGCGTCCACCGCCGGCGGCGTCCACTCCGCCTCCCCACCCGCCGGGATCTCGTCCGTCCCCACCCAGTGCAGCGAGCGCAGGTCCGGCGCCTGCTCGAAGACGAACTCCGTCATGGACAGGATGCCGGACGTGGTGAGCACCACCGTCGCGTTCGCGTCCTGGATGATGGCCCGCAGGCGCGGCAGCGTCCGCTCCAGCCGCATCGGATCCGGCGGATACGCCGGCACCGCGATGAGCCCCGCGTAGAGGCACCCGAAGAACCCCGCCACGTACTCCAGGCCGGGCGGATACAGCAGCATCACGCGCTCGCCCGGCTTCGCCACCTTCCGCAGCGCCACCGCGATCCGCCGCGCCCGCGCGTCCAACCCCGCGTAGCTCAGCGTTCCGTCTTCCTGACCCGCGTCATCCAGGAAGGTGTACAGCGGCTGCTCGGACCGCGACTCGGCCCGGCTCCGCAAGATTTCGACGAGGGTGGAATTCGAGGGCGTCAGCTCAGGGGAACGCGGCAAGGAAGAACCCATGTGGAAGGCCGGAAAACACCGCAAGAGCTTCAGTGGGCCGACTGCTTGTGCGACACGCACCTACGTCGTGTGTGGCACAGGCGCCCTTGCAATGAGTCCGGGGGAGCAGAACTGGATACGAGAATACCACTAGGACTGGGTTCTACTGAACTTGAACAATTTGCTCGAATCGCTCACATTCGCTCGTCAGCCCTGCTTCCTGGTCTTCAGCACTCACCCCGCCCTCTCTTGACTCCGCGAGTTCCCCTACGGGAACCGCCGTGAATCGAGTCCGGGGGTGGGGGTCTCCTCGCGATCGCCCACCATGACTGCTCCCCTGTATCGCCTCGCGGACGCCACCCTCGTTGAACCGCTCGTCCAGGACTTCCAGGCCTGGTGGATGACGGTGGCGCCCATGCCCGCGAGCCTGCATCTGCAGGCCTACCTGCTGCCGCTGCTGAAGGCCTACCTGCAGACGCCGGACTTCCACGCGAAGGCGGCGAAGGATCCGGAGCTGAGCGGCAGCTCCTTCGTGGGCATCGCGCCGGAGCGCGCCGAAGAGGTGCGGGCGCTCATGCAGCGGATGACCACCGCGCAGGAGGACAACATCAAGCTGGCGGAGGCGTTCGACGAGTTCCAGACGCAGCTCCTGGCGGAGGCCAAGGGCCAGTCCCTGGAGCCGCTGTACGCGCGGCTGCCGGAGCCGCTCAAGGGTGTGGTGGAGCTGGTGTACGACTACGTGAACCGCCCGTCGATGCGCGTGCACGAAGGCCTGCTGTACCGCGGCCGTCACCACAAGACGGACCTCCAGTCGATGCGGCTGCGCCGGCTGAAGGCGGACGCGGAGCGCGACTCGCTGCTGACCACGCCGCGCCTGATGGAGGCGGGGCAGCTGGACTGGAAGGTGCCCTTCCACGACGAGCGCCTGGACAAGCTGTTCAGCCTGGACCTGGAGCCCCAGCCGCTGGAGTGGATCCGCGACGTGCTGGGCGGCGCGGTGCAGTCCGACGCGGACCTGATGCCCCTGCTCACGGAGGCGCCGCAGACCCTTCCGGAGACGTGGAGCGGGCCGGGGGTGCGCATCCGCTACGTGGGCCACGCGTGCGTGCTGGTGGAGTGGAAGGGCACGTCCATCCTCATCGACGCGGTGGTGCCGGTGCGGCCGGAGAAGATGGGCCCGCTGGCGCGCATGTCCTTCGCGGACCTGCCCCGCCGCATCGACTACGTGGTCATCACCCACAGCCACCCGGATCACCTGGACATCGAGACGCTGCTGCGCCTGCGCCACCGCGTGGGCACGCTGATGGTGCCGCGCGCGAGCGGCGCCCTGGCGGGTGACTACTCGCCGCGGCTCCTGGGCAAGGCGCTCGGCTTCAAGAACGTGCTGGAGCCCTACTTCTACGAATCCCTGCCCATCCCGGACGGCGAGATCATCGCCGCGCCGTTCATGGGCGAGCACGGCGACGTGGCCCACGCCAAGACGGCGTGGATCATCCGCACGGGCGAGGAGCGCCTGTTCTTCGCCGCCGACTCCATGTGCGTGGACGAGACGACGTACCGCGACCTGCGCGGCACGGTGGGCGACCTGCACACGGTCTTCATGAACACGGAGATCGTCGGCGCGCCGCACACGTGGATGCTGGAGGGCTTCTTCCCCAAGAAGCGCGACCGCAAGCTGGAGAAGAACCGCCGCTGCCGCGGCAGCAACTCCGCCGAAGGCCTGCGCCTGCTGGAGCTCGTGGGCGCGAAGCGGCTCTTCAACTACGCCATGGGCCTGGAGCCCTGGATGGAGCACATCATCGGGCCCGCCGCCACGCCGGAGACGCCCCGCATGAAGGAGTCGGATCTGCTGCTCGCCACCGCCCGCGAGCGCGGCCTCCAGGCCGAGCGACTCGAGGGCGCGCGCGAGGTCGTCCTCAAGAGCTGAAGCCGCACGTGGGCGCGGGGCGGCCTGCCCGCCCTCCCCTCGTACGTCGGGCTCGACGGGACGAGCCCAACCGGTATGCTCCGGAACATGAGGAATCCCCGGAAAGAAACGCTCACGTTCATCGCGGTGACGCTCGCCGTGAGCTGGACGATGGCCGTCCTGTTCATCATGGGCGGCGAGACGCGCGAGTCCGTGTGGCTGATGCGCTGGATGATGTGCGTGCCCGGCATCGTGGGTCTGGCGTGTTCCTGGTTCTTCCGTCGCGAGCCCCCGTCCGCGGTGGGCTTCTCCTTCCCCGGCTGGAAGTGGTGGTTCCTGGGGCTGGCGCTGCCCCTGGCGTACGGCGCCGTCATCGCGCCGCTGGCCTACGCGATCCGGTTCATCACGGGGGACGCGTCCTTCATCACGTACCAGCCGGAGGTGCTCAAGGGCCCGTTCGGAGTGACGGGCGCGGCGACGGTGCCGGTGATGATCCTCCTATTCTGGGCGATGACGGTGACGTGGTGGCTGGCCGCCGCGTCCGTGCGCTGGCGCTGGGTGGAGAAGCTGGGCGCGAAGCTGCCGGAGCGCTGGCGCTGGCTGCGCTACGGCCTGGCCGCGCTGGTATGGGGGCCCGTCGTGGGCTTCGGCGTCCCCAGCGAGCTGGGTGAAGAGGTGGGCTGGCGCGGAACGCTGGTGCGCTGGTGGATGCACCGGCCGGCGCTGGCCGCGGCCCTCACCATGCCGGTGTGGGCCGCGTTCCACCTGCCCCTCATCTTCTCCAAGGCGCAGCGCGGGCACGTGGGGCAGAACGTGACGTTCCTGCTGTCCATCGCCGTGGCCGCGGTGGTGTTCGCGCAGCTCTACATGGCGTCGCGCTCCATCTGGCCGCCCGCCCTCTTCCACATCAGCTGGAACCTCATCAACCCGCAGCTCTTCGGCAGCGTCTACAACGGCCGGCCGGGGCTCTTCGGTGGCCAGGTCTGGGTCTTCAACGGCGAGGGCGTCTTCGGCGTGCTGCTCCACGGGCTGGTGGCCGTGTGGCTCTTCCGCCATTGGAGGCGGAGCGCGCAGGCCCCGGAAAGCGCGGTATTGCCGGAGTCGTCCGCGACGCTTGCCTGAGAGGCCTTGCGGCCCGGCGAGCGCAGGCTTTTCCGCATGTGACATCCCGGGTGGGCTCCAGTTACTCTCCCGCCCGAGATGACCCCTGCCGTCCGGGCCGACATGGAAGCACGTGCCGACCGCGCCCTGCGCCGGGGCGAGCTGGCGGAGGCGTATGAGCTCTTCGAGCACCTCCTCGCCGCCTTTCCGCGCGAGGAGGCCCTGGCCGCCAGGCTGGCCCAGCTGCGCGACAGCCTCCAGCCGGAGGAGCTGCAACACCTGAAGAACCGCGTGCGCGAACCCCAGCGCCTCCCGCTGGGCCCGCCCTCCCCCATGCAGGAGGGCGAGCGACTCTTCACGTTGGGTGACTACGTGGGCGCCGCCGCCGCGTACCGCCGGGCCCTCCAGGAGCGCCCCGGCAACGAGCTGGTGCTGGAGCGGCTGGAAGAGCTGTACCGGATGGCCCGCGAGATGCCCGTGCAGTCCCCCACGGACCGGGCCCTCCCCGCGCAGAAGGAGGATCGCCTCCAGGCCCTCCTGGACCGGCTGGCCTCCCGGCGCCGCCTCAAGCGCGACTGAGGGGCCGCCCCCGCGTCCGCCGCGAGCGCGGATCCGACGCAACCGCTGATTCGTGCGTTGCACCCCCCTGGGGTGGCACCTACAATCCGCACCGACGTTGCTGTCATAGTGCCGCCCGTTCCCACTGACACCCGCGTCCGACTTTCTTCATTCCTATGGCTCGACCTCTTCGACTCGGCGTCCTCACCGGCGGTGGTGACTGCCCCGGACTCAACGCGCTCATCCGAGGCCTCGTACGACGGGGCGTGCTCGAGTTCGGCCACTCGTTCGTGGGCATCGAGAATGGGTACATGGGCCTGGTGGAGCCGGAGCTCGTCCGCCCGCTCGGCGTGGAGGACACGCGCGGCATCCTGCCCAAGGGCGGCACCATCCTCGGCACGTCCAACAAGGCGAACCCGTTCTCCTACCCGGTGCGTGAGGGCACGGGCTGGGGGACGCGGGATCTGTCGGATCAGGTCCTGCGCCGCTGCGAGGAGCTGCGGCTGGACGGACTGGTCGCCATTGGCGGGGACGGCACGCTGTCCATCGCGCACCAGCTGGCGGAGAAGGGGCTGAAGGTCGTCGGGTGTCCGAAGACCATCGACAATGACTTGTCCGGCACGGACCAGACGTTCGGGTTCGACACCGCGCGGCTCATCGTCACGGAGGCGCTGGACCGGCTGCACTCCACCGCGGAGGCGCATGACCGCGTGATGGTGGTGGAGATCATGGGCCGCCACGCGGGCTTCCTCACGCTGGAGAGCGGCATCGCCGGCGGCGCGGACCTCATCCTCATCCCGGAGATTCCGTACCGCGTGGAGTCCATGCTGGAGACGCTGAAGCGGCGGGCCACGCGGCGGCGCAGCTTCTCCATCATCGCCATCTCCGAAGGCGCGTATCCGGAGGGCGGCGCGCTGTCCGTGCTGGCGGAGGCCGCGGACATCCCGGGCCGGGGCGTGGTGCGGCTGGGTGGATCCGGCAAGGTGTGCGCGGATCTGCTGGCGAGCCACATCGAGGCGGAGATCCGCGTGACGGTGCTGGGCCACCTGCAGCGCGGCGGCAGCCCGAGCGCGGCGGACCGGGTGCTGGCCACGCGCTACGGCTGCAAGGTGCTGGACCTGGTGCGGGATGGACAGTGGGGGCACATGGTGGCGCTCCGGAACAACGACGTCATTCCGGTGCCGCTGAGTGAGTCCCGCAAGGAGCGACGGGTGGACGTCCAGGGGGACCTGGTGCGGTTCGCGCGGAGCATGGGCATCGGGTTCGGGGACTGAGGGGAGAGCGCGCACCGCACGCCATGACGCTCGTCGGCCGCCATATCGGTCGCTATCGCATCCTGGAGGAGCTGGGCTCCGGGGGCATGAGCGTCGTGTACAAGGGCCTGGACACGGCCCTGGACCGCGAGGTCGCGGTGAAGGTGCTGCACCCGCACCTGGCCGGCAAGGACGAGTCGCGCCGTCGCCTGGCGCGCGAGGCCCGCGCGGTGGCGAAGCTGCACCACCCCAACATCCTGGAGGTGTTCGACTTCTCCTCGGCGGAGGCGCACGACGCCTTCATCGTCACGGAGTACATCCGCGGCCGCACGCTCAAGACGTACCTGGATGAAGGCCCGCTGGAGCCGCCGGAGCTGGCGGCGATGATCATCCACGAGCTGGCGGCGGCGCTGGCGCACGCGCACGAGGCGGGCGTCATCCACCGCGACCTGAAGCCGGAGAACGTCATGGTGCGCGAGGACGGGGTCCTCAAGCTCATGGACTTCGGCATCGCGCGGCTCTTGGACATCGAGGACCGGATGACGGTGACGGGCGCGCTGGTGGGCTCGCCCGCGCACATGTCGCCGGAGATCATCGAGGGCCTGGAGGCCGGGCCGGAGGCGGACGTCTTCAGCCTGGGGATCATGTTCTACGCGCTGATGACGGGCCGGCTGCCCTTCACCGCGTCGAACACCACGGCGACGCTCAAGCGCATCCTGGACGGGGCGTATGAAGACCCTCGCCGCCGTGTGCCCGCGCTTTCGGACGAGCTGGCGGAGATCTGCGCGACGTGCCTCCAGCGCGACCCGGCGCGGCGCTATCCCAACGCGGGGAAGCTGCGCGACGCGCTGGCGGATGCGCTCGCGGGGCTGGGGTTCTCCCGCGTGGGCGAGGAGCTGATCTCGTTCTTCGCGGATCCGCCGTCGTACCAGCGGCTCGCGCGCCAGCGCATCGTCGCGGCGCTGTTGGAGCGCGGGGAGCGGCAGCTCGCGGAGAAGCGGACGCCGCGCGCGCTGGCGTGCCTCAACCACGTGCTCGCGCTGGACGCGACGAATGAACGGGCGCTGGGGTTGCTCAAGGGCATCCAGCGTCAGCAGCGGCGGCGCACGTGGCGCAGGCGCGGCCTCCGCGTGGGCATCGCGGCGGGCGTGGCGCTCGCGTTGGGGCTGGGCGGCTGGCAGGTGTACCGGATGAACGCGAGCGCGCCCGAGACGCCGAAGGCGCGACCGGAGGCTCCTCGCGCGGATGGCTCGAAGGCCCCGGGTCCCCAGCCCGCGGCTGGCGGCACGCAGGGCACGACGGGTTCACCCGACGGCACAGGCCCCCTTCACGGCGGCCAGCGTACGGGCGGCGCGACAGGTTCACCCGACGGCACGGGCACCGCTCACGGCGGCCAGGGTGCGGGCGGCACGAGGGGTTCGCCCGAGGGTACGGACACCTCACAGGGCACGCAGGCCACGGGCTCGCGTCCCACCGGCGCGCAGGGCACGGGCACGCCCGGCCGAGACGCACTCCTTCCGCCCGACCCCACCC